>NZ_LT900024.1:3000000-3218993 GCF_900182925.1 Psychrobacter sp. LV10R520-6
TACGGTCGCAGTCATGTTGCCCAATATCCCAGCAATGATAGAATGCGCATTTGGCGCACCGATGTCGGGCGGGGTTCTTTGCACCTTAAATACCCGTTTGGATATCAATGTGCTGACCTTTTGTCTGCAACATGCCGAAGCCAAAGTTCTAATCTTAGACAGTGAGTTTGCTGAGCACGCCGAAATTATCACTGAGACCTTTCCCGATTTAATGATCATTCATGTCACCGATGACGCGATAGAGGTGGAACGTTTCGGGCAAATGACCTATGAAGAATTAATTGCTAGCTCAGACCGTTTAGATAATTGGGAGCGACCAGCAGACGAGTGGGATGCGATTGCGCTCAATTATACCTCTGGCACCACCGGTACTCCAAAAGGCGTGGTTTACCATCATCGCGGCGCCGCATTAAACGCGGTTTCAAATATATTAGACTGGGATATGCCCAAGCATCCAATATATCTGTGGACGCTGCCATTATTTCACTGCAATGGCTGGTGCTTTCCGTGGTCTATCGCTGAGCGCGCTGGGGTCAATGTCTGCCTACGTAAGATTGATGCCGATTTGATTTTGCAAATGATTGCTAAATATCAAGTGACTCATTATTGCGCTGCGCCTGTGGTACATAATATGATAGCTGGCGGTAAGCCAGAATATAAAGAGGCGATTAGCCATAAAGTCAAAGGTTGGGTTGCAGGCGCACCGCCATCTGAAACTATGCTCGCACAAATGGAAGAGATGGACTTCGCTATCACCCACACTTACGGCCTTACCGAAGTATATGGACCGGTGACGATTTGCGCGGAACAAGAGGAGTGGGGCCAGCTTACCATTGCCGAACGTGCGCAAAAGAAATCGCGCCAAGGCGTAACCTCGCATTTAATGACCGGTTTTGAGGTCTTTAAACAAGGGACCACTGAACCGGTAAAAGACGATGGTGAAGAGATGGGTGAGCTGGCCCTGCGCGGTAATATGGTAATGAAAGGTTACCTAAAAAGCCGCAAAGCCACTGAAGCCGCCTTTGCTAATGGTTGGTTCCGTACTGGAGATTTAGGGGTCAAATATCCCGATGGTTATATCAAAATCATGGATCGGCTTAAAGATATCATCATCTCCGGTGGTGAAAATATCTCCAGTATTGAAGTCGAAAACGTCTTATATAAAATGGCGGCTATTCAAAGTTGCGCGGTCGTTGCCGCACCGCACGATAAATGGGGTGAAGTACCGATTGCGTTTATCGAAATTCATGAGGGCAGTACCTTACAGCGTGATACGGTGATTGAGCATTGCCGCCAACACCTGCCAAGATTTAAAGTGCCCAAGCATATTATCTTTGCTGAAATTCCAAAAACCAGTACCGGTAAAGTGCAAAAGTTTGAATTGCGCCAAGCAGCAAAATCGTTAGCGCACGAAACCTCTAAAGTGACGCAAAAATCGAACTAAGCAGGATTTAAAGACAAAAAAAGACCCACAAAGGAGATACTGTGGGCTGAGGAAAGCTGATTATGTAGCTGACTACCAATGCAGTGGTTGTTGATTGTTATTATTAGTTTTTCTTTACTAACATCTATAAAACTAAGTGGTTATAAAATCAATTACTTATAAAACTAAGGGTAACAATTGATAATTTAACTGTTCCTGATCTCTACTTACGAATTTCAGTGTACAAGTGTGTTGTTCATATGTCTATCATAGCCGAAGTCATACTGGTTGCGCTATTTTGGTTACATGACATTACGATTATGTGGGTTGTACTACATTGTCACATTTTTAAAGTTTAGTGCAGAGGTTCTTGAAATAGGCTGATTTTTTCTTCTAAATACTGATTTAGATAGCTAGTAGATTTTTATATAGTCGATTCAATTTAAAAACGATATAGTGCTGCTGGTATGAATTTTTTGCAGGCTCGAAGCACGCTTGTGAACAGCACGCAAGAAAAATTTATACCAGTAGCACGTTGATATGAACGACTCTCTTTTATTTTGAACTGACTCTATAGCTTATAAAATAAGGATTGAAATAAATATTATTTTTAATAATATGGTTTGAAATGACTGGCACATTTTTGAAAGCAACCATGGTTTTGAAGGGCTGGCATGGTTCCAAAAGGGATAGGTATTTTATAACATTTCTTTGCTATCAATGAGCATACATAGAACGCATGACGAGAGACGTGAAAAATGCTAAGCTAGCGGCCATTCTTACGTTTACACTAAACTAGGTTTGCCATGACCGAAAGCACGCACTTGCAAGCACAGAATACGAAAAGTATTTTTAATTTGCCTAATAACTTAACCATCGCGCGCATCTTAATGATTCCGCTGTTTGTCGCGATTGCTTATTGGCCACCGGCAATGGGTATTGGGATGCCTGCGATTTCAGATAACGTCATCGCACGAGTAGGGATGAGCGAATTTAGCGATAGTTTACTGCGACATTTATTGTTGACTGCCGTATTTATTATTGCGGCGATTACCGATTGGCTTGATGGTTATTTTGCCCGTAAGCTTAATGTCGTGTCAGCCTTTGGGCGATTTTTGGATCCAGTCGCTGATAAGCTGATGGTAGCAGCGGCACTTATTATTTTGGTCCAGTGGCATCCCAATATTATTATGGCAATTGCTGCGATTGTCATTATCTCGCGTGAAATTGCAGTCTCCGCTCTACGTGAATGGATGGCAGAGCTGGGCAAAAGCACTAGTGTGGCGGTCTCTTATGTCGGTAAACTTAAGACCACCTTTCAGATGATTGCCATCACCGTGCTACTGCTGAACTGGGAGTCGCTTGAGATGATCGGCTATATCTTAATGGTAGCAGCAGTCATCTTAACCTTATGGTCGATGTTCATCTACCTCAGAGCAGCATGGCCTTATTTAAAGCAAAGTGGCTAGCTTTAGAAGGTTAAGAGTAGAATTTTATGGAACTTTAATTTATAGTTAAGATATTATTCTGTCTATTATCAAATACTATTATTGCGCATTTCTATCAAATTCTATCAGAATTTTTACTACGAAACTCTATTCTAAAACGCTATTTCCAAATTGAAGTTATAGCGTTATCAAAAAGTTCTCACCTAAGCTTTTCTCAATAGCACTGTCTGTTACCGCAGCGGCAGTAATTTTGAACACATTAGCAAACGAATTACCGTTGGCCCAATACTCTGCGCCATGTGGCACTACTTTTATCAACTGAACTTTTGGATCTTCTTTACCCTGTTCAAAATAAGCGTTATACATCACTGACCATAGCTCATCCAGCTTTTCTTTGTCTTCGACCAGTTCTGCTTTGCCAGTTATAGACAAGTAGTCTTTATCATCTTGAGTGGTCTAAAGTATTTATGGTTTGAGAATAACTGGTTTATTGACTATAAACTGACTTTATAATGAACAAGTTTTATTGTATGCTCAATCATAATCAGCTATTAATATAGCGAGATAGGTCGATCTAACAATAGAGGCAGTCTGTAATACGCTGTGAAAGTTTGTAAGCTCACTTCTATCGAGCTTATACCTAAAATCTAGCTCATAAAAAGCGCCAATAAGAAATACTCTTACTGACGCTTCAGATTAATATCTTATAATGTCACTTTATAATACTATAGAGAGATATTGAACTGCTCGCCTACATCTTCAGCCGTCTTACCGTCTTGTACCGCTGCTGCTGCCATCTTAAACATATTTACAGTAGAGCTACCGCTAATCCAGCACTCAACTCCATGAGGTACGACTTTAATTAATTGAACATTTTCATCTTCTTTACCGTGTTCAAAAAAAGCACTAGCAATGGGTGACCACAGCTCATCTAGTTTGTCTTTGTCATCTGACAACTCTGCATTACCACTCACAGAAACATAATTCTTCGCATCTTGGGTTGCATAAGACAGACCTACTCTTGGGTTATCTTGAATATCTTTAACGACGTCTGAGGTTTTGTCACCAATAAACCAGATTTCTTTAGCACCGATGCTAGTTTCAGTAGTAGTCATTGGCCAAGCATGTAGATCACCTTTCTTATTTATAGTGGTCATCATGGCAAAATTAACGTCTTTGATAACTTCTTGGATTTTGTCAATTTTTTCTTGGTTGCTCATAATAGGTTCCTATTGGATTAAATTAGCGGATTAAATTAATTTTAGTATGCGTTTTTTAGTAATGGTTTCTTTTATTAGCGTTTTATAGAATAACGACAGATACCCATGCAGTTATATAGGCTGCCAGTAATAGGATGTGAGCGTTTGTAAGGATTACAACAGTTGAGTAAAAAGCGTATTCATTGATATATGAGCTGCTTTAATAAAATCAAAATTTAAGAAAAATAGAATACGAAAGTATTGATTTAACCTCTTCGCTCTATCTGACTACTACTAACTAAGATGAATTTATCGCGCTTTGACCCTGCTTATTTCAGGTCTTCTTGTTATAATACCTCGACCTTTTACTTTGTATGGCAGTGATGCCTATCTTTGCCCATCCTATGGAATATGCCTTTATGATGACCATCGCCGGACAACCGTTCTTAACCGACTTTCAGACGCAGCAACTCATCAGTCAGTTTCAGCAAAAAACCAATCTAAGCATCACCCAAATCAGCACTCAACAAGTCTATGTGCTATCACGGGAATTAGACGGTGATGAGCATAAAAAGGCGTTGGATTTGCTTGGTGTTAATAAAAGAGCTGATGGCAATATTGAAATTACTGCGCCACAAGATAACCAGTTACAAGTGATAGTCAGTCCGCGCTTCGGTACGATATCGCCATGGGCAAGCAAAGCGACCGATATTTTTAATAATTGTGAAATTAAGATCAATCGTGTTGAGCGAGTTATCGTCTATACGCTCACGCTTGCAGACAATACATCTGATAAGACCTTACCGAAAGTGGCCGAGCAGTTATTATTTGACCGTATGACCCAAAGCTTGGTTTATGATTTAAGCGACACCAGCAAATTATTTGATGATCAGCAGCCCGCATCATTGAATCATATCGACGTGATGGGGGAAGGGCGCGAAGCATTAGAATCAGCCAATACAGAATTTGGTTTTGCATTATCTAGCGAAGATATCGACTATTTAATGAATGCCTACGTCAATGAGCTCAAGCGCAATCCGACGGACGTTGAACTGATGATGTTCGCGCAAGCCAACTCTGAGCATTGCCGTCATAAGATATTTAATTCTGAATGGACGATTGATGGCGAAGTCCAAGCTAAGTCATTATTCCAAATGATTAAGAATACTTATAAAGCCAATCCACAAGGTATTTTGTCTGCTTATAAAGACAATGCGGCAGTGATGGCAGGCTCTGAAGGCTGGCGTTTTTATCCGGTTCCTGAAAATGCAACTGACGGTACTGTTAATAATAACCCCGCTCATCCATATAGCTTCCATCAAGAAAACATCGATATCTTAATGAAAGTTGAAACTCACAATCACCCAACGGCGATTGCTCCTTATGCTGGCGCGGCGACTGGTGTGGGTGGCGAGATTCGTGATGAAGGTGCAACCGGTCGTGGCGGTAAGCCAAAAGCTGGCTTGACTGGCTTTCATGTGTCACATCTTCATATTCCTGAGCTAGCAGAAAAATGGGAACAGTCCGGTCAAGTGAGCACGCAAGATTATGGTACGCCAGATCGTATGGCCACCAGCCTTGAGATTATGACCGAGGCTCCTTTAGGCAGTGCCAACTTCTCTAATGAGTTTGGGCGTCCGAACTTGTGCGGTTATTTCCGTAGCTTCCAACTTGACATGTCAGCCGCCAAAGATGGCAGCCAAATGCGCGGTTATCACAAGCCAATCATGCTGGCAGGGGGTTACGGTAATATCAAACGCAACTTAATCGAAAAAAACAGCATTCAGCAAGGTGATCTATTAATCGTCCTTGGTGGCCCTGCCATGCAAATTGGTTTGGGTGGCGGCGCAGCATCATCCGTTGATAGTGGCTCACTAGATGAAGGCTTGGACTTTGCCTCGGTGCAACGTGATAACGCTGAGATGGAACGTCGCTGCCAAGAAGTAATGGATCGCTGCTGGGCCTTAGCTGGTAATGAAGAGCTGGGTAATGAAGAGCCGGGTAATGATGTCGATGTTAGTAACAATGTTAATAAGAAGGGCAAAGATGGCAACCCAATCGTTTCTCTGCATGATGTAGGCGCAGGCGGCTTATCCAATGCTATGCCGGAATTGGTCAATGACCATGAAATGGGTGCGCATCTCAATCTACGTCGCATTCCATCGTTAGAAGCTGGCATGTCGCCAATGGCGATTTGGTCGAATGAAGCGCAAGAGCGTTATGTGTTGGCGATTCACCCAGAAAGTGAAGCGCAGTTCGATGCTATTTGCGCCCGTGAGCGCTGCCCGTATGCCATCTTAGGTACGGCGACTGATGTGCGTCAGCTTATCGTTGATGATGAATTATTAGCGGAACAACCCGTCGATATGCCCATGCAAGTCTTGCTTGGCGGCACGCCGCAGATGAAGCGTCACTTTAGCCGTCAAGAAAGCGTCTTGCCAGCATTAGAGCTGGACGATGTTAATATAGCCGAATCTATCACTGATGTATTACGCCATCCTACCGTTGCTAGTAAGTCATTCTTAATTAGCATTGGTGACCGTTCTATCTCTGGTATGGTAGTGCGTGATCAGTATGTCGGTCGCTATCAAGTGCCGGTTGCTGACTGTGCAATAACCGCTTCTGGTTTGCTTAATCTTGATGGGCAACCGATGAGCGGTGAAGCGATGAGTGTCGGTGAACGTACGCCGGTCGCCTTGATTAGTCCAACCGCCTCTGCGCGATTGGCAGTGGGTGAAGCGATTACCAACATCGCTGGTGCTCGCATTGACCAGTTGTCTGATATCACTATGTCGGCAAACTGGATGGCTGCTTGTGGTGACGATGCAGAAGATGCCGCCTTATTTGATGCGGTTCATGCGATTGGTGAAGAGCTATGCCCTGCGTTAGGTATTGCTATTCCAGTCGGTAAAGACTCGCTATCTATGCGTGCCAACTGGACGGATAGCGATGCCAACAATTCTGAGCATGGTAGTCAGGATAAATCAGTAGTCTCACCAATGAGCCTCGTTATTACTGCTTTTGCGCCAGTGATTGATGTCGCACAAACCCTAACGCCTGAACTCATTAATGGCGATAGCGCGTTTTATCGTATTGATTTATCTAAAGGAAAATTGCGTTTAGGCGGCTCTATCTTGGCGCAAACGCTTAGCCAATTGGGTAATGAATGCCCAGATTTAGCCCAACCTAGCGACTTGGTCGATTTCTTTAACTTTATCCAAGCGGGTAACGCGCAAGACATTATCAGTGCTTATCACGATATCGGTGATGGTGGCTTATTAGCAACTATTGCTGAGATGCAATTTACCAGTCGTCAAGGTATCAAGCTGTCATTGACCGATGATAATCTGCTTGGTCAGTTATTCAGTGAAGAACTAGGCGCGGTCATTCAAGTCATGCCGGAAGACGTGCCAGCATTGATGCAATTGGCAGAAGAATTTAACGTCAGTGATATGCTGAGCTTAGTCGGTCAAAGCTCTGAAGAAGAAAGTTTGCTTATCCAAACCCCGACGCTCATGGGCGATAAGACTCTAAGCTTTAGCCGTGGTAAGTTACAACAAGAATGGAGTCAGGTTAGCTATCAAATCGCCCGCCGCCGTGATAACCCTGCTTGCGTGCAACAAGAATATGACTTGATTACCGATAGCAGCTATCAAGGTCTGATTGCCACGCCAAACTTTGATTTGAGCCAAGCGATTGAAGCACCTTACCTTAATAGCCGTGCCAATAAACCAAAAGTCGCTATCTTACGGGAACAAGGCGTCAATGGTCAGTTAGAAATGGCAGCAGGCTTTACCCAAGCCGGCTTTGAAGCAGTAGACGTCCATATGAGCGACTTGCTAAAAGGCCGTATTAATCTACGCGACTTCGAAGGGTTAGTGACTTGTGGCGGCTTTAGCTACGGTGACGTATTGGGTGCAGGCTCAGGCTGGGCGAACTCTATCTTATTCCATGACGACTTACGCATGCAGTTTGTCCGCTTCTTTGCCCGTCCGGAAACCTTTACCTTGGGTGTCTGTAACGGTTGCCAGATGATGGCGCAGTTGAAAGACTTGATCCCTGGTGCAGAAAACTTCCCACGCTTTATCGCGAATAAATCGGCTCGCTTTGAAGCGCGTACGGTCAACGTCAAAGTTGAGCGCACTAAGTCGGTATTATTCAAAGGTATGCAAGACAGTATCTTACCGATCGCGGTTGCTCACGGTGAAGGCTTTGCCACCCTCAATGCCACAGAAATTGACGGTATGGCCAAACATGGTCAACTCGCCATGCGTTATGTAGACAGTCAAGGTCAGCCAACCGAGACTTATCCGCTCAATCCAAACGGTTCGGTCGGCGGGGTCACGGGTCTATGTAGCACCGATGGTCGGGTCACAATTATGATGCCGCACCCTGAGCGTACGCTACGCGCGTACAATCACAGCTGGAAACCAGCTGTTTGGGACGAAGATGGCGCGTGGATGCGAATGTTCCGTAATGCGCGGGCTTGGGTTCGTTAAAAAATAATTGTTTTAGATAATAAAAAAGGTGGGCTTCGGCTCACCTTTTTTTGTTTGAAGTTTGGGTGTTTTTTAAAAGTAGGGGAGCTAGTCCTGCTTTTCGCTACTATCCTGATTGCTCGCTAGAACGGTGACTATTAGCTAGTAGCGTTCCTGTTATCTCGATAACACTTCTAGCTAAGTCACCGCAATCTAGTGATCAACCAAGTATATCCGCTTCAATCAGGGCTAAACTGCGCCTCCGAATAACTGCTGTGGTTAAAAATTAATGAGATACAAACATTTTTAAGTCTACATCATGACTCGATAGAGTGCTCAACCACGTCTCAACGAGCTGATAAGCTTGCTTGCTTTCGTCTTCAGCATTAGAGATGTTTTTCATTTGTTTAGTGAAATGACTATTTGAGAATGCATTTCCAATGACAAGCCAAACTTCTTTTTTTACCAATACATCTTTACGTCGTTTGTTTATTTCCTCAAAAACCTTATTTAGTGTATCGGGTTGTTGAAATAAGTTTAAATCATATTTTCCATTGTACAATCTAATGCGGCTATCTAGTTCTACTTGATTAGATTTATTAGACGATACCTTCCAGTTGTTTCTTAAATTAGTATCGTTAGCATAACGCTCAAATTTTTGACTAACTAGAGTATGCAGGTTTTTAACAGCTTGGCTGCCAACTTCATATATTGCTCCAGCTGATGATTTTGGGCTTTGCGAAGCTTTTCCACATTTCACATGAACCATAATCAACCTATCTTCTGATGATAAGATAAAATCTGCCGGCTCTGTACCCATGTCTGTACACAAGATAAGGTCTACATTTGGTAAATAACGATAAAAATCACCTAAGCTTTCTAGTGATGGGTTGTTATTCTTGATATTTGATAATTTATCTATTTGATAGAATATTGAGTCTGCTCCAAAATTGCTTGGAGCTGTATTTCTCTCATCTTTTTCTGATAACCCGACTTCTAAAAGGCAATCTAATGAGATAATTTTCGAAATGAGATTCCTATTGAGTACTCCACTATCAGTAGGCATTTGCAGCTCAAAAAACTCTCCTCCTAAGAAAGTTATACCGTTGTTATATAAGAGTTTAATAGTATCTTTATTAAAAGCTTGCTCAGGTTCTAACGACTTATTATTGATATAAAATTTTAACTTATCACTAGTATCTATACAGAGTTTGTTCTCATCATCAAAAGAAAGCCGAACTTTAGTACGTTCAGTATGGGACTTATCTACACAAAGAGTAAAGGTTGATGAAGGAAGAAATTTAGGTGAATATTTACGCACGAAACTTAAGTCACAAATATCTAAAAGACAAAAACCTTGGTCATAAATTTTATAAATGTAATCATTAGCGAGAGGATGTTCTATATTATTATAATAAAAAGATAAATCCTCAAAAATTGTGAAATCTAACATACATGCTGAAGGTTCTTCTTCTGGAGCAGAGTCAGCAGACTTAGCAAACGAGCGTACAAAATTACTTTGTAATGTATTATCTGTCTTAAATTTATTAGATATGTCATCTAGCCAAGCCATAAATTCATGATAGCTAAATCTACGTTTTTTTTGATCAGAAACTCTTCCGGAACCCACACCTAAATAAAATGAATTATCAATCGTATTTTTTACGGTATTAATACTATTAAATACTCCAGTTCTAATCGCATAATTTGAATTAGTTGCCGGATGATTGATAGCCTCTAAATTGCCTATGTACGAAATGCCTTCAGGTCGATGATCACTTTTCTGTAAGGCTCTAGTATTTGCTTGCTTCGTATGAGTTGTATTGTTAGCTTCGGAAATCACCTTAAATAGTGTATCCATGTCTACTGCTCTTCCAATTCCTAGATCCTTATTATCACTAAACTTTCTTCCTTGGCTGTCGAAAATAGCTATATATTCTTGACCTAGCTCTTTTACTACCATTATTTCTAACGATGGTTCAAAAAATAGACTATCTTTTAGAAATCTTGAATTACTAAAAACTATTGAAGTTACTACACCAAATTCAGCGTCATATTTTGATAGAGCACCTTGACGGTTAAATTCCCAATATAATTTATCCAAACAATCGGCTAAATCAAACTCTGGATTTTTCTTGTAAAAGCAAACTGATGCCAATGGGATTTCAAGAGATTCAACAGGGTCAAATCCTTTGAAATCAAATTTTTTCTTAAAGCCAGAGTTATAATAACTATGTTCAGGAAACTCATCGATATAGCTCTCAATTAAAACAGCCGTATCTAGCGTTTTAATAAACTTCTTAGCAGTTTTTTCATTAGATAGATATTCGTCAAACTCTTTAAAATTACTCCATAAATCCAAATTGTTATTATTATCCAGTCCTATAACATAAGGTTGATATTGTTTGTATGTTCTTACCACTCTGCCCACTGTTTGAACTAATTCTCTACCACTACCTACAGGATAAGTGAGGATAAGTATTTTAGCCTGAGGCAAATCAACGCCTTCATCTAATTTCCTTTGATGAATTATTACTTCGTAGTCTTTTTCATGGATATTTGCAGGAACACTCTGTAATGTATTTTCATCATCTGATTTTGCATAACTATCATGGATTGCTACAGTATTGAATTCAGTTTTTAACCATTCGAAATACTGTTGGACATCTGAAAACTTTTTACACTTTACTATGCATACTGATTCAGGTTGTGAGCCTTTTATCTCTCTAATTCTCTCAATTAACCTATCTTCATTAACTACTTCAAAATTCGGCTCTACAATATCGTGCTTCTCAACCGCCTTTTTAAACGTATATATATAATGATGTTTCACATCAATATCGAAACTAAACAAATCGTTTCTATAGGGTGTAGCTGTAATGATTAACTTCTTACATTCAAATTTTCTAACAGCTTTACTCCATTTCGAAGCTGGCTCAGCATGACCTTCATCAAATATTACTAAATCAACCTTATCTTTTATAGAGTCTAATTCAGATTCAGAAAGCTTTGTAATCATTTGGACTGTAGTACAATAAATGCCTTCTTTTTCAAAGTTATCAATATCTTTGAATAATGGCTTAAGGTTTGATATATCAGCTTCGTCACCTAGGATTTTTTTGTAAAAGTCACCTTTTAGTTGTTTTGCAAGCTGGTCGCAGACAGGTCTTCTATGGGTGAGAATTAATACTCGTTTAGATTTAGAGCTATGACTAGCTATACAAATAACGCCACTTTTACCAGCGCCAGTTGGCAAGCTTATTAGACAAGACTTCTTACTTCGTGAACTAAGATATGTAGATACAGTTTTTATGCTTTCCTTTTGACAGTCTCTTAACCTTTCAATAACTTCTTCACTTATATTCATAATAGCCCTTTTAAACTAATGCAATTACATACATTATTCGAATATTTTATTATGAGTAAGTTTACTATAAAAAAAGAGTTAATCTACAAGAAGACTGACTCTTTTGAATGGCTAGGAAAAGTAACTCACTATGTAAGTATAAAATTATCAGATAAATGGCGGGTTACGTCATGCTTTCATTCTCTACGAGAATTTGATAAAGCTAACCCATCCAATGCAACTTGTTGATAAGCCGTGGGGCAGTTGCTCAACTTAAAGAAAATTGATGCGGAACCCTTGTTTCATGTATGTTTTTATACAACTATTCATCTTCTAACGAACGTTCTTTAGCCTCTCTTTGCGATTCAGCTATTAACTCATGTATCTTAGCACTTTCAGCTAAAATACACGTTTCATACGCAGATTTTGGTTTAGGTTGCTGCTCGCTCTCTTGAGCTTGTTTGGCCTTTTCGCTCAAATAGTTTTCAAGATTTTCTTTTTGAGAGTTACTCATAGTTGATTCCTCTTACTATTTAGTTTTAGCTGTCTTTTGCTATGCGATTTAGCATGGCTGCTAACCTTGCGTTGTTGTCTTCAATATACTTATTACCAGCCTCTATTATCTCATCAGCTGATTGTACGGTTTTGGGATAGTTGATAAGTCCACTCTGTATAGCATCATGTCCATTCGCTACCATCTTGACGATACTTTCTTTGGTCACTTCAAAGTGACACTGCCAGCACATAACCCAAGTTCCAAGCTCTTTATGTAGCGGTGTTTGATAAATGAATCCTTGATTGACCTGTAATGGTCAACTAATTTAGGACAGCTGATAAGAGGTTTTTGTTGAAGTAGCGTTTTTCTTTCTCTAGCGGTGTTAAATAATCATTGAAGCTGTGCGGTCTGACGGATTGATAATAGCCCCAGATATAATCACAAATGGCTTGTTTGGCATCAGCGATATCCTCGTAACCACCCTTTGGCATCCATTCGGTTTTAAAACTTCTAAAGAATCTTTCAGTAGGAGCGTTATCCCAACAATTACCTTTTCGGCTCATGCTTTGTATCATACCGTCACAACTCGCCACGGATTCAGCGAATTTCTTACTGGTGTAATGCGTGCCTTGATCTGAATGAAACAGTACGCCGATTGGTTTAAGTCTCGTGTGATACGCCATCTGTAGCGCTTTACTGGTAAGCACGCTATCAGGAGAGTCTGAGACGCTAAAGCCCACCACACGACGGGCATATAGGTCTAAAACAACCGCTAAATAGCACCAACCGCCTTTGATGCGAATATAGGTCACGTCCCCTGTCCAGACTTGATTAGGCGTGCTTGGGCTAAAGTTGCGATCTAAAAGGTTGTCATGCGTTTTATGTTCTTGATCAGCGTACTTATACTTGTGTGTCTTAAACTGACAGCTTTTAAGTCCCATGCTCTTCATAAGCTTACCTGCTTTGTAGCGGGTAAGCCTAACGCCATGCTCATTCATTAGTATGGCAACTATGCTGCGAGCGCCAGCCGATTGCTTTGAGTCATTGAATATTTGGCGTATCAAGGCTTTGAGTTTGACGCGCTTAACATCAATAGATTTAGTTTGTATGCCATAGTAATAACTGCTTCTCACCACGCCAAATAGGTCACATAACTTACGCTTGCTCAATTGTTTGTCCTGCTCTGCAAGCTTGCTTATCAGTAATAGCCTTTTAGACTGTCTGATGCCAACAGAGCTGAAGCCTTTTTTAAGATGTCGCGCTCCATTCTTAGACGCTTATTCTCTTTGCGTAGTTGTTGCAGCTCTCGCTGCTCATCAGTTAAAGCCAAGCCTTGGGTTGGGGAAACGCCTTGTTGCTCTAGTCGATACTTGCGTACCCAGTTGTCTAAGGTCGATGCACCAATCCCTAGCGACTCTGCCACTTCTGCAACCTTGCGCTTATGATCAACGACTAAGCTGATGGCCTCTAGCTTGAATTCTCGGGTGTATTCTCTGCGTTTGTTAGTCATACTAATGTCCTCTTTGAGTTAGTATAACCTCTTATGTACTGTCCAATTTTATTATGCCACTACAACCCATGCTTCCGAAGTGGCAATAGCGGTTGCTCCTTGTGGACAGTCAAAACCATCACCGTGCCAATGGAATACGGTAAAAGCTTGCTTTGGCAAATCTTGTAATAAAGGATGTGACTGACCTTCTTCCATCAACCGAATGGGCAACCAACCGATCTCTTTTACGCTAGACGGCTGGACGGTAGCACCCAAACAATGCGCGATAAGTTGGGCACCCAAACAAACGCCGATAACTGTTTTTCCATTATCAATACTTTGCTTGATCAGACGTTTTTCATCTACCAACCAAGGATATTTTTCATCATCATGGACACTCATTGGCCCACCCATCACTATTAGCCAATCAAAACTGTCATGCTCTGGCAATAGATCATTATTATAAGACCGCGTGCAACTCATTCTATGATTGTGGTTATTCGCCCACTGTTTGATGAAACTAAGGTCTTCATAATCCGTATGGAATAGGGCGTAAATGCGTAGAGTCATAGGATACCTTTGCTTAGAAACCGCTTATGATTAGAAATCGCTTATTAATAGCGTAGAGTAGTTTAGGTCTTGTCTGCATTCTCTACTAGAATTTGGTAAAACTAACACACCTTACGCCACTCAATAAAAATCATCGGTACCAGCATACTTCTTATTCAATGCCTTTAAAACAGCATAGGTTTCTAAATCCATGGTCGCGGTCAAATGCTGCGGACTGAAATGTAGTTGAAACGCATAAATAACATCGTGACTGGCTTTATCCCACTCATCGCTATCATTGATTTGATAACCGTACTCTCTAAATGCTTGTTTTATCTCGGGAATCGTTGCCGCTTCAAACTTATCCTGATTCATAAACAGTTGCTTATCCTGCTGGTTATACCACGCACCAATACCATATTGCTCATACAGCCGTTGCCAAGGGAACTTAGCCCCTGGATCGATTTTTCGAGAGGGCGCCATATCAGCATGACCAATGATATTTTTTGGTGAAATGTCATATCTCAATGCCAAATCTTGTACTAGCTGGGCGACTTTCTTAATCTGTATCTCTTCAAATTCTACATAGTGCTTGTAAGGATGATAGCCTTGGACTTCTGCTTTAAGAGCAGCATTTTTGAGAGCGTTTCTATATTTTGGATCAATCCCGTTATTGACAATTTCTATGCCTATAGAAGTGTCATTTAGGATGGTTCTACCCGCAAACCCGCCATCACCGGCATGCCAAGCGCGTTCACTTTCCGGTACCAAATTATAAATTTTATCGTCGTCTTCATTTAGGATAAGGTAATGGGAGCTTACGTTACCAGTAGTTAATTGCTTTAGTGACCTAGCATTATCTCCGACCGTATAGTGCAAGATGATGGTTTTAATCCGCTCACTTTTACCAGTAGCTTGATAGGTTTGGCTATCAATAATGTAACGCGGCTCTGTGGTTGATACGCAGCCAATCAGTGGTAACGTTAAGCACATTGCTAGTGCAATTGAGGTGATGTTTTTTGCCATAGAACGCTCTATATAAAATAAATAATATAAAATCCGAGATAAGTTTTTAGAGTTCTATACTCAAACCTTACGAATCTTCTTCTTAAGCACCGTCTTCCAACTATCTTCTAAACAACCAATCGCTAACCAAGGCTCGATAAATTCAGAATTAAATTTCTCTTTTGAATTAGAAAGCTGCCAAAGTTTCTCAAGAGTAGCGAACGGATAAGGGCGTTCTATCAAATACACGGGCAAATTAGCAGCAATCATCCCATCACGAACGACTTCGAAATACCAGCCTGCGATACCTTGCGAGGTAATCCATGAAGCTATGTTAGGCACTTTGGTAAATTGGCCGATTTGGTCATTAATTTTGTAGCACGGTCGACGCGGTTGGACAATACGTAATTGCACGCTGTCATCTTTGACAATATCATCTCCATACTGCCCACCATATTGAAAAACGTCTCCAATACAAACCGTGGCCTCAGTCATATCAGGCAGACCAGTAACGGCTTCGGTGGTGAGGTTTTCTCCCAACGTACCGATACGGACATTAAGGTTAAAATCTGAATTAATCTGCTCATAAGTAGCCGTAGGCATTTGATGCACCGCTTTTAGCGGGCCGCCATGATGCTTGCGATCGGCTTGCTCATCTGTCGTTAGCCCCATAAAATCGACGGCAACGGCTGCCTTAATCGGTGCTTTATCAATCGCGCTCATTTGTTCACGAGTGAACGGCATTGCCTTGCCTGCACGGACGTCAATTAAGTTCGCGATATGCAAAGGTAAGGCTTGATTGAAGTCAGCTTTAACCTTTTGGGTGAGTGGTTTTATCGTTTCTGCGCTCATGGGGTGTCCTATAAAGGGTAGCTCTGAAGAATAGCTTTAATGAACAAAGATTATTTAATTAGTGCCGTTATCTTAGCGCAAACATTGGCATTTTTCAGCTTATTTGCCCTATTTAAATTGTCCAACCTATTTATTAAAACGCCAGCACGCTACTATTTAATGTTTCAAAATGCAGGCATAAAAAAAGACCAGATGATTAATCCAGCCTTTTTTGATTTTACATTACTGTCTTAATAAGCTGTTTTAAGAACAGTCTTATTTGTTTTTATTACGGCGACCGGCAGTTTTCTTTTCACGTGGGACCGCAACCAGCTCAGCCAGCTGTTCAGGTGATGACCATAGACCTTCTAGGTCATAGAATTCGCGCGCTTGTGGGGTCATCATATGGACGACTACTGCGCCCAAATCAATCAAAGTCCAGTCAGAATCAACCCCGCCTTCGCGGCCAAGCGGCATAAATTCAGCTTCTTTGGCTTCAGCGCCAACACTATCAGCCATTGCACGTACATGGCGTTTAGAGGTACCGTCAGCGATAACGATACGCTCCATTACGTCAGTTAAGTCTTCTACATTAAGGACGGTGATGTTCTTGGCTTTCATATCTTCTAGGGCAGTTTTGACAACGGCTAAGCATTCTTCTAAGCGTTCGTCAGTCATAGTAGTAATCATAAATACAGGTCTCTTGAATCGTAATTAATAATAAAATGATAAATGGTCATTTAACACGCTAAATGAAAATGACAACAATAAGGCAATTTTAACGGAATTGGGCAGCAGAATATAGCTGATGGGCGATAATATATCGATAAACCGCAGGATTTAGTAAATGAGTGAGATTATTGGGCTTATTACTAACAGTGAGGTCATCTGTTGGGAGTTGCTTAGGTCGTTGTTGACGAAGCTGTTTGCGTGTGTCGGTACTCGATATGGCGAGTACGCAGCGCGAGTCTATATAAGTGCGTCCTTGAGCATTGCTTTTCAAGGGTTTATTGCCTTGGTGAGTAATGTTTTTGGACGAGCTATTTAATGGCTGCATTAAATCTAGCCGTGTTTGGGTGATTTGTGCTTGTAGTTGAATAGGCAGCTCAGTGGATAAAGCATTAAGATGTTGGGCAGAGAGATTTTGTTGGTTTTTGTCTTTATCAGTGAACGCGATTTTTTGTGAGACATCAGAGTTATTAATAAGGTCAGTAGTAAAGTCGCTAGCAAGGTTATTAGTACGGTCATCGCTACGATCAAATATCCATAAGTGCACATAATCGGTCAGCTGTAAACCGTCCTTCCATTTCTCCAAACCACGCGCGCTGTCCATTCCCATAATAAATATCAGACTGTCATCGGGATAGCGTTGGCGTAGCGTACGGACGCTATCGATACTATAAACGGGCGGCGTTTGCCATAGCTCAAGCTCACTGATTTGTAGCGGTGTGTTTTGAATCGCAAGTGTCAGCATAGCAAGGCGATGCGCAGGATCTGTACTTTGCGTTTTAAACGGCGAGCGTGCATTGGGTAATAAAGAAACATGAAGCAGGCGTTGCTGCTGCTTAGCGATAGGGAACAGACTATGATAGACGTACATCGCCATCTGAATATGACCGTTATGGACCGGATCAAATGAGCCGCCCAAATAAGCGCGGATAGCCGGTGCTGTTTTAGAGGTGCTTTTTTTATTAGAATTAGTGTCTGGCATAGGTAAGTGAGCTAAATAAGTCAGAGGATAAAATTGTTGAGTAACGGTTTTAGACAACCATTGTAGAGGGCAGGCATGTGCTTGTCATTAACTGATGGCGGTTTATTAAGCAAACACCCATTAAAAAGCCGACCCTCATAATCATATGAGGGTCGGCCAGCGGTAAGATAAGGTTTCAAGTTAAGCACTTGATAATAAATACGCTTAACGCTTAGGTTTAGTAACCAACTTAATAAATGATGCCCTAAATCTCATCACTGTGCGCCTGGATAGCGGTCAGTGCGATGGTATAAATAATATCATCGACTAGTGCGCCGCGTGATAAATCGTTCACTGGCTTATTCAAACCTTGTAGCATAGGGCCGACACTGATGACGTTGGCGCTACGTTGAACGGCTTTATACGTGGTATTACCCGTATTGAGGTCAGGGAAAATAAACACGTTGGCTTGACCAGCAACTGGCGAGTCTGGTGCTTTTTGTTTGCCCACGCTCATCACTGAGGCGGCGTCATATTGCAATGGACCGTCAACCGCGAGGTTTGGTGCGCGTTCACGAACGATTTCGGTGGCACGGGTAACTTTTTCGACATCCGCGCCCATACCTGACGAGCCCGTTGAATAGCTAATCATGGCAACTTTTGGATCGATACCAAAGGCGGCGGCAGACTGAGCCGACTGAATAGCAATCTCAGCCAATTCTTCAGCGGTCGGGTCAGGATTGATCGCGCAGTCACCATAGACCACCACTTGCTCTGGGAGCAGCATAAAGAAGACAGAAGACACCAAGGAATATTGCGGCGCGGTTTTAATCAACTGAAATGCTGGTCGGACGGTGTTTGCCGTGGTATGTATCGCACCTGAGACTAGTCCATCGACTTCGCCCATCTGTAGCATGATAGTGCCCAAGAAGACGGTATCTTTGAGCTGTTCAGCGGCGACTAGTTCTGTGGTTTTGCCTTTACGGCGATCAACTACAGCCGCGCTGTATTTATTCATATCGAGGGTATCAGGATCAAGAATCTCAAGACCTTCGGGTAAGGTTAAATCGCGATTTTTGGCGACTTGTTCGACGTCAGAACGCTTAGCGAGTAGCACACAATCGGCGATACCACGGCTCTGGCAAATACAGGCAGCTTCTACCGTACGTGGCTCAGAACCTTCTGGTAAAACGATGCGTTTATTGGCATTTTGAGCTCTTTTGACTACTTGATGACGGAATGCCGCTGGCGATAAGCGCGGTTTATGATCGGCGCTGAAGTAGTCTTTAATCCAGCTTAAGTTTAAATGCGCTGCCACATAACGGGTGACTTCTTGCGCCCGCTCAATATCGTCGCTTGGAATTTCAGCACTCATATGCATCAGGCTCTGGACGGTTTCAAAGCTATCCGTCTCAACGCTCATTACTGGAATGCCTGTTTTGAGCGCCGTTTGCCATAATTCTGCCACAGTGGCATTAGGGGACACGCCGCCAGTTAAGACCAGACCAGCTAGTGGAACACCGTTAATACAAGCCAGCGCTGCGGCTAATAATAAATCATCACGGTCACCGGGTACTACGATAAGCGTACCGCGCTTGAACACTTCGTCTACGCGTGCTACCGAACGAGCCGTTAGGCTGATATGATTGATACGGCGCGATTTTGCTTCCCCAACGTTCAGCCATGTGGCATCAAGCTCGGCGGCGATATCCCAGGTACGCGGTACTGATAGCGACTCGCTAAAAGGCACCACGCCAATCAAGCAGAATTGTTCTGTATTAAAATACGGCGACAGACGTTGAACCTCTTGCATAAAGCCTTGGTCTAAGCTAATCACCGCTTCACCTGGAGCAACCGGCTGAGTCTCAAAGGTATTCGGCACATCGTGTACACGCATCAAGATGCACCCTAAGGTGCGATCACTGGCCATGCCACCAAATTCACGAGCGTGCACATCGAGCTTATCTGCTAAGTGCGCCGGATTTTTGGTATCAACAGTGCTAACAAAGATAATTTTGGCATCTAAAGCATGAGCAATGGCGCGGTTAACTTGTGAGGCATAAGACGCTTCTGTGGTGGGTACTAAGCCCTCACAGATGACGATATCGTGGTCGTCACCGATAGTATGGTAGTTGACGACCACTTCTTCCATCAAGTCATCAAGGTTGCCATCACCAATCATGCGCTCAACGCGCTGACGATTGATAGATTTGGGCGGCGTGAG
Source organism: Psychrobacter sp. LV10R520-6 (assembly GCF_900182925.1). NCBI lineage: Bacteria > Pseudomonadati > Pseudomonadota > Gammaproteobacteria > Moraxellales > Moraxellaceae > Psychrobacter > Psychrobacter sp. LV10R520-6. The sequence goes on from NZ_LT900024.1 coordinate 3,020,179, forward strand.
GCCAAAAGCTTGCATGGTGAGCGCGCTTGAGCTGTCTAAGCTGTTCTGCTTATCAAGGGTGTCATCTTGCAAAAATGGCTTCATAAAGCCAGCTTTAATACCGTTATAATCGAACGCCCGAATCAGACCGAGCGCTGCTGAGGTCACACCGATACCGCGACTGATGGGAACAAGTAAAATGGTTTGCATAGCGTATCCTATAATTTATTATAGTTTTAAAGGGCTTTTATTATATCCTTAAAGGACGACCATCTACATAAAGGGTAGCTTATGACAGGCCCAATGCTTGGCGAGTCTCTTTGGCAATTTGGCACTCTTCATCCGTTGGAATAACCCACAGCTCAATGCTGCTGTCTTGATCTTGGAAGCTGCCTTCTGCGCCACCGACCAGCTCATTGTTCTTGTCTACATCAAAATTAATGCCGAAATGACGCATCACATCTAAGATACGTGCACGCGTGGTTGCTGAGTTTTCACCAATACCACCAGTAAAGACAATACCTGTAAACTCAGGTAATGCACAGCTCAGGCTAGCGAGGTATTTGCCCGCACGATAACAGAACATCTCTATAGCAAGCTGCGCGTCTTTATGATCCTCATCCGCTGCTTGCTCGATAGTACGCAAATCATTCGATAGTCCTGAGATACCTAGTAGGCCACTTTCACTATTAAGCATCGTATCAACTTCTTCTAAGCTCATGCCAAGCTTACGCTTTAGATGAATATGCAGGCTAGGATCAACGTCACCACTACGGGTACCCATCATCAAGCCTTCAAGCGGGGTTAGACCCATGCTGGTATCTAAGCTTTTACCATCATAGACGGCAGTCGCTGAACAACCATTACCTAAGTGAGCCGTTAGCCAACCGTGTGGGCCTTTCGCTTCTGTAATCTCACTGGCACGCTCAGATACATAGGCATGAGATGTACCATGGAAACCATAACGACGGATTTTTTCTTCTTCGTATAGCGCTTTTGGAATCGGATAGCGGTAGGCCACTGGAGGCATGGTTTGGTGAAATGCAGTGTCAAAAACCACCACTTGTGGGATATCAGGATAGATGGCTTCGACAGCTTCAATACCTAGTGCGTTGGCAGGATTGTGTAGCGGTGCCAATATTTTTAGGCGCTTCACTTCTTCTAGTACATGCTGATTAACGCGTACGGCTGCTGAATATTCACGGCCCCCATGTACCACACGGTGTCCAACAGCGATAAAGTGATATTGTTCAAGTAGCGCTAATATTTTTTGTAGTGCCAACTCATGACGACCACCAGGGATGGTGATTTCAAGCTTTTCGCCGTTTAAGGTGGTGTGTTTGATACGAGCGGTATCTAGACCTAAGTTTTCAGCCAGTCCAGTGATACGAGTGGATTCATCTTCGCTGATCAGCGCGTATTTGATGGAGGAAGAACCGCAGTTAAGAACCAAAGTAGGATTGATTAGCTTTGATTTACCAGTATTACGGTCGTTAAAGGTGGAATTGCTTACGCTGTCGCTCATGCTCTATCCTTAGATTATTTGTCATTAGACTGTGTGTTATTAGATTGTGCGTTATTAGACTGGGTTTAATACGTGGTGAAGCATAGCGGATTAATACCCGCTGAACAAACGAAAACCAGCAGATATGCGACTAGAATGACCCAAGCGATACCGAGCCTAAAAGCCTACTGATGGCTGATCATTTGTCATTTTGATTGTGTGAATTCTAGTACTCTATCAAAGCAATAGGTTCCCAGTATAATGTAACATGTTTACGACTTTATACTACAATAACTATAAGGTTTAAGATTAGCGCGAATCAAGTGGTTGCTACAACTGTTCACCGAAGGTGGCTACTGATTGTTAGCCATTATGAGCGCAAGGTTTTCAGCAATAAGAATTGTAAGGAAGTTTGTCAAAATATTTTAAATCGCTCTTTGTCCAATCAATCTGCAATCGATTCGCATTAATCAAATGACAATCAACACAAAAAGTGACACCAGCTACCGTAGCTATCTTCTTATCTTCAAACAATAATTATGACATGCAATTTGAGTAAAATTATCGACCAAACAAACTCAAGGCGCGCACAGCTTTACTGAATAATGCTATGATTAAATAAATTGTAATACTCTCAATATTTTAGTCGTAAACTTTTCATTGTTAATAATTCTTTTATCATTTTCACACCCTTGTAAGGTTATCTGCCCTATGTTTACTATACACTGCGCTGCAAATATTGTGGGTAAGAATAACTTATCTGCTAAAACCAGTCGCCAAGCTTTTTACGCACTGATTATTGGTGGCGCTGTTATGCTTGGGATAACTGGCTGTGGGCAAAAAGGCGCGTTATATCTGGCAGATACGAGCAGTCAGACCGTCAAAAATAGCTCAGAGGTGCTTGACAGCACCAGCAATCCGCAAGATGCGGCTTTTGCTGGTATCGATGATGACGATTATGAAAAAACCCGCTACCTTGATCAAGTGCTAGCAGACGTTAATGCGGATCCTAATGATTATTGATTTTTATTAACCTTGAGTTCTCTTAAAGCATCCGCTTTAAATGAGCTACGATATTTGCCCTAAGATTTAATTTTTAACCTTGATAACCTGTTTAAATTAGAGATATAACTATGAGTGATTCTGCAACTGGCCAACACGTAACTACCCAAACTGAGCAAGGATTGTATATCGATCCTGAAGCCTTAACTGCCCATCTATTATCAGCGCTGCATTATAGCGACGATGCGTTATGTATGGAGCAGGTTAGCATTACAGAGTTGGTAAAGTGCTACGATACGCCATGTTACGTCTATTCAAAACAAGCGATATTGGATGTTTATCAAGCCTATAGTGATAGCTTTGCCGCTGTTGATCATCAGATCTGTTACGCGGTCAAAGCGAACTCTAACCTTGCAGTATTGGGTGTGCTTGCGCAAGCGGGGGCGGGTTTTGATATTGTCTCTCGTGGTGAGCTGATGCGAGTCATCGCTGCCGGTGGTGATGTCTCTCGCGTGGTATTTTCAGGCGTGGGTAAAACTCGTGACGATATCGATTATGCGCTAACTCAAGGTATAGGTTGCTTTAATGTTGAGTCGATTAGTGAGCTGACACTGATTAATGAGGTGGCAGTGCAGTTGGATAAGCCCGCACCCATATCACTACGGGTCAATCCAGATGTCGATGCCAATACCCATCCTTATATTTCAACAGGACTGAAAGACAATAAGTTTGGTATCGCACACGAAGATGCGGTAGCTGTCTATGAGCAGGCAGCCGATTTATCACATATTAATATCGTTGGTATTGATTGTCATATTGGCTCGCAGTTAACGGAGGTTGAGCCTTTTATTGCAGCTTTAGATAAGATAGTTGAACTGATTCATAAATTACGCGATAAGGGAATTACTCTACAACATGTTGATTTGGGTGGTGGTTTAGGTGTGCGCTATATTGATGAGACTCCAGTTTCTATAGATGAGTTTGCCGCTGCACTGTTACCGAAACTTAGCGAGCTGGGCTTGACTGTATTCTTTGAGCCAGGTCGTAGTATTGTTGCCAATGCTGGTGTGCTATTAACTCGCGTCGATGTACTAAAACCTACTGAGCATAAGAACTTCGCTATTGTCGATGCGGCGATGAACGATTTAATTCGTCCAGCCCTTTATCAAGCTGAAATGGCAGTAATTCCTAATGTATTGCCTAGTAGTGGTATCGAGACTAACGGTATGCAGCCTTGGGATATTGTTGGCGCGGTCTGTGAGACCGGTGATTTTTTGGCAAAAGATCGCTTATTGTCCTTAGCGACAGGCGATATCTTAGCGATAACGGGTGCTGGCGCTTACGGCTTTACTATGAGTAGTAATTATAATTCGCGTCCACGTGCCAGCGAGGTGATGGTTGCCGATGATCGCCATCAGCTGATTCGTAAACGCGAAACCGTTGAAGCGCTATATGCGGATGAAACCTTGTGGCAGAGCTAAAAGCAGAATAAAAAAACTTGCACAATCACTGATTTTAACGGTTTAGACATAACCCATTGTTATAATGATAATGGGTTTTTTATGGTCGATTTTATCGAAGATAAGTTGACCTTTGGGCATGCTGATAAATATCAATGTGCCAGACAGCGTGCTACTATAACGGGTATATAAAAATAGGATAGGACACAAGGATATGCTAATAGAATTTACTAAAATGCATGGTCTGGGCAATGATTTTATGGTCATCGATTTGGTGACCCAGCGCTTAGACTTGACCAAGGATTTGGTGCAATTATTAGGCGATCGTCATTTGGGGATTGGTTTTGATCAATTGCTGGTGGTTGAACCCCCGATGCGCCCTGATGTGGATTTTAGTTATCGCATTTTTAATACGGATGGTACAGAGGTTGAACAGTGTGGTAATGGTGCGCGTTGTTTCGCCCGTTTTGTACAGGCGCGTAAGCTGTCATTTAAGCAGCGTCTACGAGTTGAAACCGCGAGCGGTATTATTTCCTTGACCACCGATCGCTACGGTTGGGTTGAGGTCGATATGGGCAAACCTAAGTTTGAGCCCAATGAGATTCCATTTACCCCCAAAGCGACTACCAAAATTCAAAATGCCTATCATCTCGACGTTGCCGGCACGCCAGTACAGTTATATGTGGCCAATATGGGCAACCCACACGCCGTGATTAAAGTTGATGATGTCCTTGATGCTAATGTCGAGAAACTGGGCAAAGCTATCGAATCGCATCCGGCATTTCCTAATAAGGTAAACGTTGGTTTTATGCAAGTGATGAACCAGCGTCACATCCGTCTGCGAGTCTACGAGCGTGGTGTCGGCGAGACTCAAGCTTGTGGTACTGGCGCGTGTGCAGCAGTAGCAGTAGGCGTGCGCGAAGGCTGGCTCGATGAAGGGGAAGATGTGCGCGCGCAGTTATATGGCGGCAGCATGGTTGTCCGTTGGCAGCCCGGTTATTCGGTGACGATGACGGGACCAACCGCTTTTGTCTATGAAGGGGTATTTAGTCCGGATGGTCTAATGGCGCAAGCCGGTATCAAGCCCAGTCCAGACAGCTAATAATTCGATAATGATTTGATAATAAGTGGCGAGAGTTTAATGCTAGGTGACTCGTATGTTTGCTCCTGATAAAGAGGCTGAATCAATGTCTGAATTTAAGCCACAAACTAAGCCTCAGGTGTCATGGATATCGGCAGAATTAGCGGCAGTAGTAGAGTTGGATGAGGCACTACGAGAGCTGTTGTTACCCGTACACCGCTGGCTTCACATTTTGGCAGTACGCAATCATTCGGCGCATACTCTAACGGCTTATTTTGCTGGGGTTAATCAGCTGGCGCTATTTTTGCGCGGCAAAAGGTTGATCTGGACACGTTGTGATAAACGTCAATTAGCGCAGCATATCAGTCAGCGTCTTGATGAGGATAAGCTTGCTCTTTCTAGCGTACAGCAAGAATTGTCAGCTATCCGCCATTTTTATGGTTGGCTAATCGAAGAGGATCTTGCGCGTATCAATCCAACCACCGGTTATCAGCTCAAACGCAGTCCCAGACCGTTGCCCTCGATTGCTGATATTGATTTACTCACTCAGCTGCTTGATCAGGCTATCCCTGATACACCGGAGCAGGCACGGTTGTGGTTACGGGATAAAGCAATGTTTGAGCTGCTCTATAGCAGTGGTCTACGTGTCGGCGAGCTGGTAGCGCTGGATATGGTAGATGTCGATCTATCTGACTTACGGGTACGCGTTACCGGTAAAGGCAATAAGACGCGCTTAGTGCCGCTAGGGATGAAGGCTGCTGCGGCTATTACCCGCTATTTACCGCATCGCAATCTATGGGTAGAGCAGCAAGACAGCGCGTTATTTATCAGTGAAAAACTAGGCACACGGCTATCCACGCGCGCGGTTCAGCAACGCTTAAAAGTCGCCGCAACTCGAGCCGGTATTGCTCAGAATATGTATCCGCATTTATTACGCCACTGTTTTGCCTCGCACATGTTGTCTGGCAGCGGTGATCTGCGTGCTGTGCAAGAAATGCTTGGTCATAGTGATATCAGTACCACGCAAATTTATACCCATGTCGATTTTGCTAAACTAACTCAAGTCTACGACCGCGCCCATCCACGAGCGACGCATGCTCAGAACGACAAAGATTAATCGCAAAATTCATTCAGTCCAAACTCAAATACATCTTATTTTAAATTCGATCCTAAGCCAAACGGTGACATTGGAATATAGGCAGTTTTTGCCGCCCTTGCTCTTGTGCTGGTTTATCTAAGGTTGCCATTACTATCGCGTAATTTTTAGTCGCCGCTTGACCTTTAAGCTCACTATCTTCATAGCTATCAACAACAGTCCCATCATAAGCCGTAATTGCCGAATGCCCCCATGTCTGGCGGATATTACCACTTTTATAATTATGGTCGCCGCCTTGAGCTGCCCCAATCACCATACATTGACTGTCTAAAGCACGCGCCTGTAGCAATAGCGACCAATGCGCCTGACCCGTTAGATAAGTAAAAGCAGATGGGGCGCTGAGAATATCAGCTCCGGCTTGCCGTAGACGCTGGGCAAGCGCTGGGAAACGCAAATCAAAGCAGACCATCATACCCAGTTGATACACTGTGTTGTTCGCTTCAAGTGGGGTAACCACGGTTTGTGTGCCTGGCTCAAAGGTCGCCGCTTCGTTATAGCTGCCTTGTTTATCAGCGACCGTGGCAGTAAATAGATGGATTTTGTCGTAGCGTGCTACTCGTTTACCGTCAGGGGCAAATAGCTGGCTGACTTGGCGTAAGCGTCCATCAGGTATTATGACACCATCAGGACGATACGGGCACGGCAGTGAGCCGACAAGAACATAAACACCGTATGTGCTGGCATAATCAGCTAAGGTGGCAGATAACGCCGCAAAGCGCTCTGCTGTCGCAAACTGCTCGCCCATACTACAGCAGTTCTCAGGCAACACGACAAGCTGTGCTCCTTGCACACAGGCGTCGCTAATGGCGGCTTTGATATCAGCAAGGTTAGCCTCAATATCTTGCTGGCTATCGAGCTGTACGGCAGCTACGGTCAGTTGATTGTCGCTGGTGTTGTTAGCCATAATGTTATTCTCAGTTTATTTAGGGATTGACGTTATTTATTATGATACTCATACAAAGTTATTAGCAAACGTTCTGGATGGTCATGACGAGTTTTATTGAGTGTTTGGTCAGAGCTGAACCGTTAAATTAAAACTTAATAAGGACATCGCGTCGCGCAAGATATAAATTATCATAGCAAAAATGCTGTGAAAAATGCTATCGTCATGACCTAATGTATCCAAGCCCATAATTTAGGTGGACTAAACTGATGACGACAACACGGTCTTGACCAAAACTCTTAACCAAAATCGTCAGCAGACCCCTTGCTAAAATAAAAATAATACCGGAGTGCAATAAACTACCCATGAGTATGTCGTTCGGATTGGCGACCACGCTAAGCAACTCGCAAAAGCTTACCCCGCAAATGCAACAAGCTATCAAGCTATTGCAACTCTCTAGTCTTGAGCTCGCGCAGGAGGTTCAGGCCAAGCTGGATAGTAATCCGCTGCTCGAACGAGTCGAGGAGGAGGATGAGCACGCGCATGAGAACAGCAGTGATGGGTCAGGAGACGCGCTAAGCGAATCGTTAACGCTTGAGATGTGGAATAACAATGCGGTAAGTTCATCTACTGATTCATCCAATAACGATGACGATCGTACTAAGGCTACCGATGCTACTGCTGAATATGACGATGCTTTTAGCGATAGCTTGGATAAATTACAGCAAGCAAGTATTGATAGCGATGCTGTAGACAACAGTACCATGGATAACGACTATCAAAACCTGCATGACAGTAACGACTACAACAGCTTCGATACTAGTAATTTTAGTACGGGCAGCGCGTCTACAGCACCTACACGCACAGATTATGATGAACTTGATAGCTATCAGGGCGCTACCTGCGCCACTATTCAAGATCATGTGCGCTGGCAGCTTAATTTCAAACGCCTCTCAGAGACGGATACCTTGATAGCAGGATATTTAATGGACTCTATGGATGATATGGGGTTTGTTCGGCTTGATATTGATGAATTATTACAAAGCTTGGATACCATGGCAAGTTTTTATCAGTGGGAAGCGCCGGTTGAATATGGTGAGATAGCGGTAGTACTGCGAGTCATTCAATCTTGTGATCCGCTCGGCGTCGGCGCACGTAATCTTAGCGAGTGCCTTGCCATTCAATTATCCAAGCTCGACCCTGATACTGAGCATTTAGCGTATGCTCAAGCGCTATTATCCGCAAGTGAGCATCTGGTGAGTAACAATATTAAAGCCTTAACTGAGCTAACTGGACTAGCGCCTGAGCACATCACACCGGCGATAAGCCTACTGCGCACCTTAAACCCTGCACCGGGATTATCCTTTCAAAGCAGCCAGCCTGACTATACTCAACCTCCTGCTAGTTACGATATCCCTGATGTGCTAGTCACGCCAATACGTCGCAATCATGGCACTAAAAAAGCTATGGATAAAAAAGCCGCTGACAACAATGCTGTGGATAATATGGCACAAAAGGAAGGCTGGCACGTTCGGCTTAATCCCGAAACCCTACCGAAATTGCGCGTCAATCAGGAATACGCTAGCTTGGTCAAGCGTGGTGATGACAGTCCGGACAACCAATATCTGCGCGAAAACCTTACTGATGCGCGACTATTCATTCGCAGTATTGAAGAGCGCAATCAAAACTTACTAAAAGTTGCCAGTAGTATTGTACGGCGTCAGCAGGAATTTTTGCTGCACGGTGCCACTGCCATGCAGCCGCTCATTTTAAAGGACGTCGCAGAAGAAGTTGATTTGCACGAGTCTACGGTCTCACGCCTGACCACCAGCAAAGCTATTTTAACTCCGCAAGGCCTGTTTTCGCTAAAATATTTCTTTTCCTCACACGTTAGCAGTAGTGACGGCGACGTCTCCTCAACTGCTATCAGCGCCATGATTAAACAACTCATAAGCAATGAAGATCCTAAAAAACCACTTTCTGATAGCCGTATTCAAGCAACCTTACTTACTGATGGTATTGATATCGCAAGGCGCACCATTGCCAAATACCGTGAAGCCATGAATATTGGCTCATCCACCCAGCGCAAACAAAAATATTAACCCTTAAAAACCGCAATTAAGAATGACACTAATATTTTTAGCATCGCATAGGTATCTTAAGCACTCTACATAGATAAAATAATTTAAAAAATAAAAATTTCTGATTATATAGAAAGAAGAAAGAAACATCAGTTTTTATTACATTTAATTACAATATACCATCTTGCTACTATTTAATTTTCATGACAAATTAGAGGTATATCAATAGCAAAATCAAGCGGCTTATTTATATTAGTAAATGGCAGTAATAAGTGAAAAAGATACGCTACCAATGCTCAATAAGCCCATGACAGTTATTGATAAGGCAAGGTGGTAGAGGCAGGATTGCCGAGTCACCTGTTGGTTATGAGTTATAAATACAAGGACAATACTATGAATGTTTCTATCAGTGGTCACCATATCAGCATTACCGATGCCATGAATACCGCGGTACATGAAAAACTTACCAAAGTAGAGCGTCACTTCGATCAGATACAGAGTATTCAAGTCATACTATCGCTAGACAATAGCGGCGCAAGTGACGGCGGTAAAAAGAGCCATAAAGCCGAAGCAATTTTGCGAGTCTCGGGTCAAGAAATGTTTGTTCAAGCTTTTGATGATGATATGTATAAAGCCATTAATGAGATGGCGGACAAACTTGATAGACAAGTGCGCAAATATAAAACTCGTCAAGAGCGCAAAAAAGTTCGTGGTCCCGGACGTGACGCACGCTATGAAGAAACTATGGTCGCTGATGCTGCTCCAATCATCTAGCGTCATGATTGAAGCTAAGTAGTAATAGAGACAAAGCAGTGAGCAGCTAAGAACTAAAGAGTTCGACCCCTTAATTGGTCTGATAGCGATAATAATTAATGACAATTATAATGATAAAACGCAATTATTGTCCTCTCAGATCAATCATTTCGGTTTGGTTTATTGATTTTAATCTGCTGACTGATACGGGCTGTAATGACTATTAGTAGGTGGTTTTAGATATATGATATTCTCCGTATCTAACATCAATCATTCTTTTATTACTCTATAGTAAAGTAATAAACCATAAAAAAAGACCTCAACGTGCTGTACGTTTGAGGTCTTTTTTTATGGTCATGTTTTTCAGTAATAAAATCAAAGCCAGCTAACCCTACACCTAAACATCAGCCACCACCTACTGCTTGCACCACTTCGATGGTCATGCCTTCAACGATTCTTAGCTGAATAAGCTCGCTCTTAGGAACAAGCTCACCATCAACTTCAACCGCATAGCGACCTTTACTGAGACTGAGCTCATTCACCAGTAGCTGAACGGTTTGATGGGTAGTCTGTAATACTCTGCCATTAATACTGACGGTGCTCATAATGCTTGCTCCCTAATTATTTAAAATGTCCTTTACCAATCGCTTTGGAGTTGTTACTTTTGTTTTTCTTTAGAAGATATTCGTATTTAAAACTTTTGTATTTACAAAAGGCTGTATTTAGAAAATCTTTGTATTTGGCAAAAAATAATATTTAGATCGTAGAATTACCAATTCGAAATGCGGTAACGGCTAGCCACAGCCAACCTGCAATCATTATAACCCCGCCAATGGGCGTAATCGCTCCGAACCAACGTGGTGCACCAAGTGTCATTGCATATAAGCTACCGGCGAAAATAATAACGCCAATCTGTAGCAGCCACGCAGTGGTTTGGGTGGCGTAGTTCAGGCGAATCAATATTCCAACCATCAATAATCCGAGTGCATGAACCAAAAGATAGAGTGTTGCAGTATGCCACCAATCAAGTTGCTGAGTGCTGACCATGTTTTTGAGACCATGCGCGCCGAATGCTCCTAGAGCAACGGCAATAGCGAGATTAATCGCTGCAATAGCTATCCAATTTACCATCATAAAACTCTTAATATTTATTGATTATCTACTGTCTACTGAATGTCATCCGGCAAAATCACACTCTCAATTGTCATGGCATCGCGGATTTTATCCATAGCATTTTTTTCGATTTGGCGTACCCGTTCTGCGGATATCGAATAGACAGCTGCCAACTCGTGCAAGGTAGATTTTTGCTCAGTAAGCCAGCGCTGCTCGACGATATCGCGTGAACGATCATCTAAGGTATCCATAGCGGCAATTAGGGCTGAAGAATTATTCTCCTCCCAATCAGAATCTTCAACCATCTCAGCAGGGTCGATACCGTCTTCTAAAAACAACTGCGGTGCATAACGCCCATCGTCATCATCACTAGATTGGGTCTCAAATGAGGCGTCATAAGAGGTCAGACGCGACTCCATCTCTAGGACTTGCTTACGGGTAACATTAAGATCTTGAGCAATGGCATCTGCTTCTTCTAAAGTTAGCTGATTGTTGGTCTTCTTTAGACTGCGCAGATTAAAAAATAATTTACGATGGGCTTTAGTGGTCGCAACTTTGACAATACGCCAGTTACGAATCACAAACTCATGAATTTCAGCCTTAATCCAATGCACTGCAAAGGATACCAAGCGTACGCCTTTATTGGGATCGAAGCGTTTGACCGCTTTCATTAAGCCCAAATTACCCTCTTGAATCAAATCGGCTTGCGGTAAACCATAGCCTGAATAGCTGCGGGCAATATGGATTACAAAACGCAAATGCGACATGACTAGCAGACGCGCGGCCTCAACGTCGCCTTCGTCATAATAACGATGGGCCAGCTCTTGCTCTTGGGTTGGGGTCAAAATTGGGATTTGATGGACGGTATTAATATAAGCGCCCACATTTACCCCAGGCGCAGACAAATGCGTGGGCATGGCAGGTACTAAATCGCGTGTACTGGTATCTTCGAGCGCGCTGGCATCATAAGGAGGACGCTGTGCTGCTGCTTTCAGCGCTGCTTCACGGGCTGGATTTACTTCAGGAGCTGTCGCTTCAGTAACAGGACTGTTGTCAGCAAGAATCTTGTCATTTTGCAGGTTCTTGTCTTGACTGTCATTATTTTGCGTTGTTATCGCCGAGTCAGTAGCCATATTCTTGACCTTGATTAAAATAGTATAAGTAAGCAAAGTTAAAGATAGAAAATCTTATTACCCTAATTGTAAAGGATAGCGCCGCTTAGTTGCTATCGGTTTTGGTAATGATGAAGTGATATATTGTATCGAACGGCATTTTTGGTGCTGTGTCAGCAAATGCTTGGTCAGAGTTTTTATAAGTGTCCTGATGAGTCGTTTGATTTACCACTAATGACAATCCGTTATCGGCATCCGCTTGCTGAGCTTGGCGACAAAAAGCAGTAATATCAGCTTGAGAGTTAGGATCGGTCGCGACCACATACAAAGAGTCACCGATGGCCACATTGCGTAGAGCCACTTTGGTTTTTAATAATGGCATAGGGCAAGCAAGACCGCGACCGTCCACTATGCCTTTGATATGAATAAAAGATGTTTCTAACACATCATCATCGTTTAGCTGAACATTAGCGACACAAGCTGCTGGCAGTAAGCATAGTAAAGAAGCGCTAGTCTGTTGCTCAGGCTCAGATAATGTCTGCGCCAAACAAACTCGATAAGGAGCATGTAGCATATTGGATGAGCGACAATCAGCGGACATAAACAAAACCTTTAACTTTTGATTCTGAGATTTTAGTATTTGGTCATTTGAGGTAGTAGCGCTATAGGCTGCCTATTATAGCAAATCAGCGCTTAGCAATTGCAGCTGTTTGCAGTCATCACTGGTATGACTGTGTAAGCTAAAACAACAAGTAAGCCAAACAAGGATCAGCAAAACGTCAATACAAGCGAGGAGCATTGCATGGTAATGTTGCACAAAAGTGACGCACCCCTTAGATATTGGTAGTTAAACTCAAAGCAAAATTGACCTCATAGGAACAAGCTCGTATAGTCGAAATCGACGTTATAATTAATCGTATAGGATGCGCCATTGTACTATTTTAATAGTCAGTCCACAAAGAACACCCACTCAAATAGTAAGTGTTTAAGCAATAAGGTATCGCCTTTATATCAACCAGATAATAGGCGGCTATTCGCGTTGCCATTAATTAGACTGCCAGTTAATCTATTAATAACAGGATTGCCAGCAGTGTTATTAGCGGCTGCAGTGTTAACGAGCAATCATAGCCAAGCGGCGCCTTTCCTATCGCAACCGATGTTGTCGAAGCCGATGTCATCGCAACCTTTAACCTTAAAATCGATGCCATCAGCAGTCACACCAACGTATGGCTCATGGCAATCATCAGATTCAGAGGATTTAGCGTTACCTAGTTTGCGCGGGCAGGGGCTGAGCTTCGATGAGCAGTATCAAAACAAGCTAATCGGCGAATGGTCACTACAAAATATCAATGGTCGCGTAAAGATGGAGCATGATCCTTGGATTCAAGAAACGATAAAAGAAATGACTTGGCGACTCAATGCCCAAGTACGGCAGCAAGCACCACTAGCAGTAGTCATTATTGATAATCCTAGCATTAATGCGTTTGCGGCACCGGGCGGAGTCATTGGTATCAACACGGGGACGATATTGGCTGCAAGCAGTATGGATGAGCTGTCAAGCGTAGTGGCGCATGAGGTCGCGCATATCAGCCAACGGCATTATGAAAGTAGTGCCGATGAACGTCGACAGGCCTTATTACTGCAAATAGGCGGCATGCTAGCAGCGATTGCTGCATCAGCAGTTGATGGAGATGCAGCAGCGGCAGTCATGATGGGTAGCCAAACGGCAGCTATGAATAGCAGCATGGCCTTTAGCCGTAATAATGAGCGCGAGGCTGATCGGGTAGGTATGCAAATTATGACCCAAGCTGGCTATGATCCACGGGCGATGCCACGTTTCTTTGCCACGATGAATCAACGGAGTCAGCTTAACCAAGTTGAAAATCGGTTTTTGCCAAGCTTTGTGCGCTCTCATCCCTTGAGTAATGAGCGCTTAAGTGAAGCGCAAAGTCGTGCCCAGCGCTATCCATCGTTGTCATTGAGCGAGCAGCAGCGGTATCAATCGCTTTTTGACTTGCTCTACTGGCGGGTACAAAGTACCGGTAAATATGTCTCGCAAACGGCACTGACCACCGCAGCGAACAATAGCTTAGGTGCCAAAGTGGCGCTAATGCATTGGTATGGCGAGCAACAACGCTTTGACGATGCTAATGATATTATGACCGAGCTCACTGGTTTGCCAAACGCGCAGCGACAGGCGTTAGAGCCGTTATTATCCATCACTCATAGCCAGATACTTAGTGAGCAAGGTAAATGGAAGCAAGCTGCTGAGGTACTAGAGGGACAGCAACGTCTCTATCCTGAACGCCGCGATTTGCGCTTGTATTTAGCAGAGGCGCTAACCAACAGCAATCAGCCGACCCAAGCGCAAGTATTGCTAAAACCATTAACCGAGCAGCAGTCAAGCGACCGTTATGCCTGGCAAAGCTTACAATTAGCCAATGAAAAATTGGCCAAAACGACAACCTCACCGCAACTAGCGAATATCGCCACTATTAATGCGCTACGCTATCGCAGCCATGACCAACTATGGAGTGGGCATTACGATGCTGCGCTCACATCACTTACCCAAGCAAAACAGCTGACTGAACAGATGAAAACTACGGCACAAGCCAATAGCGCTCGTCCGTTGTTAGCAAATATTACCGCAGAAATTAAAGCGGTAAAAACCGCCAAAGATTATAAGCCTTAGGCGGTTATTTTTATATTCTAAGGACTTTTAATTCTAAGAACTTCTATATTCTAAGGACTTTTACATTTCAAGGACTTAAGTTTTCGAGCTATTGAAATTCTACAATTAGATTCCAGTAGCACTGTGTGGTTTTTAATGACTAACTATAGTAAGTCACTAAAATACTTAACCTTGTAGTGCTTGCTTGACCAGCGTGGAGATCAGCGCGGGATCAGCCCGACCAGCGGTTTTGTTTTTTAGCACGCCCATGACACTACCCATATCACGCATTGAGGTTGCCCCTTGTTCTGCAATCTCAGCATTAACCAATGCCGAAAGCTCAGCATCATCCATTTGCTTGGGCATAAACTCATTGATAATATCAATCTCAAACTGCTCTTTTGCAGCCAAATCATCACGGCTATTTTCAGTAAAGATAGTCAATGACTCCTGACGCTGTTTCAACTGTTTTTGTAGTACTTCTAAGACATCAGCATCATCAAGTTCTATGCGACGGTCAATCTCAATCTGTTTGATCACCGCTTGCACGTTACGCAATACTTTAACTCGCTCAAGCTTGCGAGCTTTCATAGACGCTATAATATTGTCTGTTAAGTTTTGTTTGAGTTGGCTCATGATCGTTATTATTCCTTATACAGTGAAATGATTATAATAAAAAAACGGTTGTCTGATAAATTAGCTGATCCAGCGATATATAGTGTAATAGTAGCATTTAACCACGCAAAACTTACTCAAATAAAGCATTAAAATGAAGAGTAATGATAAAAATTGTAGCATAAAAAACGCCACTGATATCAATAGATAGCAGTGGCGCTGGTATATCAGTACAACAAATAACTTATTAGTACATACGAGTTGTACGGATCGTTTCGCGTTGTAATTTCTTTTTATAACGCTTCACGGCAGCGGCTTTTTTACGCTTACGCACTTGCGTTGGTTTTTCATAAAACTCACGCTTACGCACGTCTGATAGGACGCCGGCTTTTTCACAAGCACGCTTAAAACGGCGAATAGCGATATCAACTGGTTCGTTTTCTTTAACCTTAACTGCAGGCATGAAGACTCCTTATGAGGATGAGATACAAAGGCATTAGTTTGGCTGTGTATTAGTATTTAGCCGTAATATCTCAAGATTACAGACATCAGCTCAAACTAGGATGATCTTGCGCTATAGCACAAGGGCGAGTATTTTAATCAAAAATGTGAGTAAAGTCAAAGCCTTTAGGGTATCTATGTAGAATTGTAATGAGTAGAGGTAATGCCTTCCCACTGCTTATTCATTTGTTTCTCTGGCTAGTATTTCTATTTTCTCCAATAACATTCTTAATAAATAGACAATACATGCAGACAAAAAACCCTTACCGGCTATAACGTTTTAGACTGAGTTTGTGCTATGATAATTTCAGCCTCGTAGGAAGCAGTAACACGCTTTTACGTCAATTTTATTGAGGAAATTAGGATGAAGAAAACGGTACTAAACACGTCATTAAAGTCAGCATTAAGTATGGCGCTAATCGTCACTTTGGGCGTCAGTGTTAGCGCCTGCAGCAGTCATGACGAAGAGGAAGTCTATGCAATCGATCGGGTTGAGGATGCCGCTCAGCTTGCCCGTAAAAATGGTCCTGAAGCCTTGAATATCAAATTGCCAGAAACTGCTCCGATGGTAACCGCTGCTGCTGAAGAGGCTACTATCACCGCTGCTGCGGATATGCCAGCTGCAACCGATACTACAGGGGCTGCGACCACAGAGACTGCCGTTGCTGCTACGCCTGAAAATCTTGCTGTTAATGTCGGCGCTCAACTTTACAACAAGCAGTGTACGGCTTGTCATTCTATCGGTCTATTAGGATCACCGAAATACGGTGATGCAGCAGCTTGGGCACCACGCATTGCAAAGGGTAAAGAAACCTTATATACGCATGCAGTAAACGGCTTTAATCAGATGAACGCGCAGGTAAATGCAGAAGTCACTGAAGAGCAAGTTCACGCTGCGGTCGACTATATGGTAGCTGCTGCGAGCTGATACGATTGCAGTCGAGCCTACTATAAGCTGATAAATTATGGTCAAACCCATACAAATCCTTTGTAGCATCAACAAGCAGTCACTAACATAAATTATTAGGTAGAGGTGTGAGCATGACTATCAAGCAATCAGTTACGCATAAAAAGTCAGTAGGTAGCTTATTATTATCTGCCTTAGGTGTTAGTGCCTTACTAACCATTAGCGGCTGTAGTGGTGGTGACAATACGGCCGCTACTGATGAGGCTGTCGATAGCACTGCTCCTGTTACTGAAGTTGAGACTGCAGTCGTCGAAGAAGGAATGCCTGAAGCCGACCCAGTTGAAGAAATGGAACCTGTCGATGAGACTTCCGTACCTACCGAAACACCTGCTGATACTGTAGAAGTAGTTAGTGCTGCTGAACCTGAAATATTAGCTGCCGATACGGGTGTCAAACTGTATGAAGCTCAGTGTAAAGTCTGCCATCAAAATGGACTGCTTAATGCGCCAAAATACGGTGACACGGCCGCGTGGAGTACACGTATTACCAAAGACAGAGAGACGCTATATGTGCACTCTGCCCAAGGTTTTAACAAAATGCCGGCACAAGTCAATGATAATGTTAGCGAAGCCCAAGTTCATGCGGCCGTTGATTATATGCTAGCAGCGGTAAGCTGATAACCGCCAGCTAATATTAGGTATTGAAATTTGTTAAACTAATCGTCATTGTGGTTCATAATGGCGGTTTTTTTATGCGCAAAAACAACTCTGCAAACAATGATAGTAATAACGGTTAAAGGCAATAGCATGAAAGTATTGGGTTTAGAGACCTCCTGTGATGAGACCGGTCTGGCAATTTTTGATAGTGAGCTGATAGATAGCGACAGTGATAATGGGCAGCAAGGTTTACTTGGACAAGTGCTGTATTCACAAATTGAGCTGCACGCTGTTTATGGCGGGGTAGTGCCAGAGCTTGCCAGCCGTGATCATATTCGGAAGCTGGTGCCGTTACTTAATGAACTATTAGATCAATGCGGTATCAGTAAAAACGACATTGACGCTATCGCCTATACCAAAGGCCCGGGGTTGATTGGGGCATTGATGACCGGTGCATTATTCGGGCGTAGTTTAGCGTATGGTTTAGAGGTTCCGGCCATTGGTATTCATCATATGGAAGGGCATTTATTAGCACCACTGATGGGCGCCAATCCGCCAGCTTTTCCCTTCGTGTCCTTGTTAGTTTCAGGCGGCCATACCTTACTTATTGCCGCGCACGGGATTGGACAATACGAAATACTGGGTGAGTCCATCGATGATGCGGCAGGGGAGTGCTTTGATAAAGCAGCTAAAATGTTAGGTTTAGAGTACCCAGGCGGCCCTAATATCGCCAAGCTTGCTGAAACCGGTAACCCAAACGTTTACTCGCTGCCGCGCCCGATGCTGCACCGCGGTTTAGACTTTTCATTTAGTGGTATGAAAACCGCCGTCCATAATCTCATTAAAGACACCCCTGGTTCAGGTATAGGTTCAGGTACGAGCTCAAGTACGGGTTCCGATAGCGACCCACAAGTTCGAGCCGATATAGCGGCAAGTTTTCAGCATGCGATGGTCGATACCTTGGTCAAGAAATGCGTCAAAGCGCTTAAGCAAGTTAATATGAGCCGACTGGTCATTGCTGGCGGTGTCAGTGCCAATAGCCATTTACGTACGACTCTTGAAACTGAGCTGGCGAAAATAAATGCGACCGTGCATTATGCGCCGCCAGCCTTATGTACGGACAACGGTGCAATGATTGCGTATGCAGGTTATCAACGCTTGCAAGCAGGGCAAAGTGACGATTTGGCTGTCAGCTGTGTACCGCGTTGGCCGATGACCGAATTGCCAGCGCTGTAAATGTATCATTAGTTTTGACTGTCAAATTCGTGTTAATTAAGGATAGTTTATGCATTGGCTTGCCATCGGTTTAGGAGCAGCAATCGGCGCTTGCTTGCGGGCATGGCTAGCACGCTTTAATCCGCTGCATAACTGGATACCGCTTGGGACTCTGAGTGCTAATATTTTAGGCGGATTGCTAATAGGGCTAGCGCTAGTATGGTTTGAGCGGGTGGGTAGCGAACTGTCTCCCAACGTCAGATTGTTTGTTATCACCGGTTTTTTGGGTGGGTTGACCACTTTTAGTACCTTTAGCGCTGAGGTTTTTACCCTTATTCATGATGGACGGTTGCTGGCAGGTCTGGGGTTAGTGGGGCTTCATGTGGGACTAACATTATTAGCGACCGCGCTTGGATTTTACTTTTTTAAACTGGTTCTATAATTCAATTTTCTTAAAAATAGAGACAAATCTAAGTAAGGATAGGACTGCAACTACCGATACTGGCGAAAGTTTACTGACTTGTTGTGTCGTTCCAGAGGCTACGTAAATTTCCTCCAACTGCTACGAAAGCCGTATGATATAGTTAGTTCAAAGTAAAAGAGAGTCGTTCGTATCAACGTGCTACTGGTATAAATTTTTCTTGCGTGCTGTTCGCAAGCGGGACAGAGGCTGCAAAAAACTCATACCAGTAGCACTGTATCGTTTTTAAATTGGAACAACTGTAGCTTTGCTTTAAACGAAAACCGTTATAAATTTGAAATAAAAGTTTCAACATTATCGGCTATAACGGCTTAACTATCCCTTCCAATAAACTCGCAAACCCTTGCATATAAGCGGTATCTTGACTAGAGCTACGCGTTGCTGCATAAAGCTGACAATAGACACCATCCCCTAATGGTCGCGAGACCACCCAGCCTTTTTTCTCATATTCTGCAATGACCCAATCGGGTAGTGCTGCCACGCCGCGTTCACTGGCGACCAACTGGATAAGCATCGCCGTCAGCTCAGTGGTACGGATGTTCTTAAAACTCACCTGGGCGGGTGTCATAAAATTAGCGATGATATCAAGACGTTTTGCTTCTACTGGGTAAGCAATTAGGGTTTCATCACATAAGTCATCTGGGCAAATGAAGTGTTGCTCTGCTAGGTTATGTAGCGGCGACAGTACCAAGCGGCTTTCGTACTCAAATAACGGTTGATAGCTGACACCGTCTATTGGCAAGTTGCTAGTAGTGATTAATAAATCAATATCACCTTCCATTAATAAATGATGCGGCTCAGGCTCAAAGCCAGTCGCAAAATCCAATTCCACATCTGACCATTCACGACGATAGTGATTGAGAATCGGCATTAACCAATCAAAGCAGCTATGACATTCAGAGGCCAAGCGCAATCTGCCAGCTTGCCCGTGGGCTAAGCGCTTAAGATTGGCTTTAGTGCGGGTAACTTGTGGCATGATACTGTCTGCCAGAGCCAGTACCGTTTTACCAGCAGGGGTAAAAGTTAGTGGGCGCGTTCGGCGATTGACCAGACTGATATCGTAGTAATTTTCCAGCTCTTTTAACTGGTGCGAGACCGCAGAGGCGGTAACATGTAACTCATCCGCAGCAGCAGCCAGCGAACCATGCGCCCGTAGCGCAGTTAGCGTATTAAGATGACGGAGCTCTAACATAAAACAACCTAACCACTTATTTTAAGTAAATATTGAAGAAAAGTTCAGTATAATTCATGACCTGATGATTTTCATTCAAAACTTATAACCAGTATTTAGCGCCTACGTAATAACAGTTGCGAGATGATAACCAGTATTAGCGACGCGATAAGTAGAATCGTACCGATGGCATTGACTTCAGGCTTGAGTCCCACCCGCACCATAGAATAGATACGTAACGGTAGAATCTCATAGCTGGGACCGGTAACAAAAGTGGACACTACCACATCATCAAGTGATAAGGTAAATGCCAGCAGCCAGCCAGCCATCACTGCGGGAAGTATAACCGGAATGAGGACGGTACGTACCATAGTCGATTCACTCGCGCCTAAATCTCGCGCAGCTTCCATCAAGCGTTCATCTAAACTACTCAAGCGTGCAAATACGGTGATAACCACGAACGGCAAGCAGAAGGTAATGTGTGCTAGTAACAACGACACAAAGCCCAACTGTAGCCCAATTAATAAAAATAGTGCGAGCAAGGATATAGCAAGAACAATCTCAGGTGACATCATCAGCACAAATAATAAACCGTTTAATAAACCTTTACCGCGAAAATCGTAGCGATGTAATGCCAATGCAGTCAGCGTACCTATCAAGGTTGACACGGTTGCTGCCACCAACCCTAAAAAAATCGAATGCCAAAAGGCATCGAGCATCGCTTGGTTGTTAAATAGCGACTCATACCACCTTAAACTAAAGCCGCCCCAATTGTAGCCAATTTTTGATTTATTAAAGGACATGACTACTAAGACGATGATTGGCAAGTACAGTAGGGCGTAGATAAGTCCTAGATAGCTTTTAGCAGCGATACTGCCTAGCTTGATATTTTGCTTATTAGTGGTAGGTCTGTTTTTTTTAGAATGAGGAGAGGTTGTGGTTTTGACAATTTGGCGAGAAGGTTTGTTTTTGATAAGTGAGCTGTCAGACATCAGGCCACCTCGCTGAAGTCAGTCTTGCCAATACGGCGGCTACTAGCGCGATAGGCAAGTAGTAATACCGCCATGGCAAGGGTCAATAAAACGCTGGCTGCTGCCCCAAATGGCCAATCACGCGCATCTAAGAATTGATTTTTGATAATATTACCGACTAATAAATTACGTGAACCGCCTAAAATATCTGCCACATAGAACATACCCATCGCTGGTAAGAGGACCAAGAGTACGCCTGAGATAATACCCGGTGTGGTCAACGGCAACACTACATGCCAAAAGGTCTGGCTTTTTGATGCACCCAAATCCTGCGAGGCCAACAGCATATCATTGCGCAAATCCGTAAACACGGCATATAGCGGCAAGACCATAAAAGGGAATAGCAAATAAGTTAACCCAGCAATGACCGCGCCTTGGGTGTATAAAATATCAATTGGCGTATCAATAACACCTATGGCCAGCAAAAATTTATTAATTAAGCCATTATTGGCAAATAGTAATTTTAGCGCATAGGTACGTACTAAAGAGTTGGTCCAAAACGGCAATATTAGCATCATCATTAATAACGGTTGCCAGCGCGCTTTGGCTTTGGATACTAGCCACGCAAAAGGATAGCCGAGCACTAAGCAAATCACCGTAGTGATTCCTGCCATCCACAATGAATGCATAAATACACCAAAGTATAGCGGATCAATGATACGCAGATAGCTATCGATACTAACCGGCAAGCTAATAAATTCACTGCTATCACGGGTCAAAAAGCTGACGGCAATGACCAATATATTCGGTAATAGCGCAAAGAGGAGCAGCCAGCCCCAAATCAGCCCCAATGTCGCGGTACGAAAAGGGCTTTTATTACTTAAATGAGTGGCGTTTTTACGCGCCATTAGCTTATATCCTTTTGGACAGTCAAGCTAATGGCCTTGCCAATGTTAATGCCACTATTAGACTCATTATCGGTCTTATCATTAACAGAGTTGTCATCCGGCAGTACCCACTCCCAGCCATCAACCCAGGAGACTTTGACCGCTTCATTCAGCTTATAGTCAAAGCTTGGGTCGTCCTCATCAAAAAACTCAGAGGCCTTAATAATATGGCCATTATGCAGCTCAATGATAGAGTCTAAAGTGCTGCCCTTATAGTTACTTTCGATGACGCGACCCAGTAATCCGCTATGGGTATCATCGTCAGCTTCATAAATTCGCAAATCTTCGGGGCGTAGGAGCAGATTAACGATATCGCCCACTTGTACATCACTAGCAAAATCAGGACGGCGCAAGTTGCGTAATGTGGTTGGGCCACTTTGAGCTTGGGCTTCACACACTTCCACTTCAATTCGGCCATTAGTCACTTGTCCATCGCGATCGGGCTGAGTGGGATAGACGCCTTTTACTTCTGCCTTGAAGAGATTGGTCTCACCGATGAATTTGGCGGTAAATAAATTCGCCGGGGTTTCATAAATTTCGATAGGCGACCCAATTTGCTGAAACTTGCCATCTTTCATCACCGCAATACGATCTGACATCGACAGCGCTTCTTCTTGGTCATGAGTGACGAACACAAAGGTAATGCCAAGCTCACGTTGCAACCGTTTCAGCTCAGATTGCATTTGCAAACGCAGTTTGTGATCGAGCGCCGATAGCGGCTCATCCAGTAGCAATAATTTAGGACGGTTGATGACGGCGCGCGCGATAGCGACCCGCTGCTGCTGACCGCCGGATAAATCTTGCGGCTTGCGATTGGCCAAATGCCCAAGTTTTACCATCGCCAGCATATCGCGCACGCGCGTTTGAATTTCATCTTTGGGGACTTTTTTGATTTTAAGACCATACGCCACATTTTGCGCCACGGTCATATGCGGAAATAGCGCATACTGTTGAAACACAGTATTTACCGGCCGCTTATCGGCTGGCAGCCCGGCCATTTGTACGCCTTCTAAATGAATTGCACCCGCTGTCGGCTGCTCAAAGCCTGCAATTAGGCGTAGCAAGGTAGTCTTGCCGCACCCTGATGGCCCAAGCAGGGTCAAAAATTCACCACGCTTAATATTTAGATTGATATCTGTTAATACTTCAGTCTCATCATAGGTTTTTTTTAGCCCCGTCAGTTGTAGTAGCACATCATTAGCCATGGTATCGACGGTATCGACGGTATCGACGGTATCGGTGTTATCAATACCAGAACTGGCCTGAGAGGGCATAGCAGTTGCAGGCGCGTTTTCGGGCGAGTCAGTCATGAGATAAATTCCTAAAATACCAAAGTATCAGTACCGCTTTAATAGGGCTGTCGATAGTGAGCGCGGTATAAAAAGTGCTTTGGTATAAGTGTAAGCGCGGTCTAATAGCTGCGTATTATAACAAACCATCGCTACCTATTAGTGCAAGTTCGTTACCAATTACGCAGGCTATAGCGTTGTCATTTATATGATTTGTATGGCTTCTCATCGAAAGCAAAAGGCGACTGCGCGTATAAAAGATTCTTGGGAAAGTAAATTTTTTAACATTTTCTCGCTTTCAATCCTATACAATCATTTTAGGGCTAAAAATTTTTAGTCAAAATTTAGTCAAAAAGAGTTAGCCTAATAATCATTAAAGCCATTTACTATTTTTATAACTCAGTACCCTCAAGGACACCTTATGACTGCTAATATGCGCCCAAAAACAGGTCAAGAAGCGTTGGAGCTTCTTAAAGAAGGCAATACCCGCTATGTCGACAGTCTTAACAACTCTGATCCGATGATGCAAAAGCGGCCAGAGCTGGTTAAAGACCAAGACCCCTTGGCCATTATCTTAGGCTGCTCTGATGCACGCGTGCCCGTGGAGATTGTTTTTGATCAAGGCTTAGGCGATTTATTCGTCATTCGTGTGGCCGGCAATGTGGTGGCACCATCACAAATCGGCTCAGTCGAATTTGCAGCCGAGAAGTTTGGTACCCAACTGGTCGTGGTGCTGGGTCATTCACATTGCGGCGCGGTAACGGCGTGTGTTGAAGCCTTGATTAATCCTGCACAATTTTATTCGCCTAACTTGCAGTCTATTGTTGATCGCATTCGCCCCAGCGTCTATAACTTGCATGAGCTTGCTACCGCTAACGGTCAAGACGTGGATGCCGATGAGCTGGTCGATCGTTCGATCCGTGCCAACGTGCGCATGTCAGTCAGTCAACTCAAGCATGGTTCACGTGCCTTAGAAGATTTATCAAGTAATGGGCAGCTGTTAATTGTTGGTGCTGAATACGATTTAGAGACTGGCAAGGTACGCTTTTTAGACAGCTAATTGATATAAATAAATTAGAGTTACTCACAAAACCTTTTCAGCCGCTACACACTTTTTTATTATGATGAACTGAGAAGACAGTAGTGTCCCGGATACGCGCGGCATTAGGGTCATTAACACGCCCTAGTATATTTTTAAAATTCTATATTTCTCAAACTTTTATATAAGGACAGTTATGTCTAATTCTTTATCTAACAGCAACCACTCAACCACTGCTCAACCTGATAGTAGCGTAAAGGCGCCCGGTGTTCAGCCTATCGCCGCGCAAACCAGTGGTTTTACCTTCAACCACACCATGCTAAGAGTCAAAGATCCCGCCAAATCATTAGAATTTTATACTGGTGTGCTGGGTATGACCTTACTGGCAATAAAAAAATTCCCTGAGATGGAATTTGATTTGTACTTCTTAGCGAAGCTGACCGATAGCGAGCGTGATAATTTGCCTGCTGGGGAAGACTTGGCGATTTATACCTTCCGCCAACGCGGTATATTGGAGCTAACCCATAATTACGGTACTGAGACCCAAGAGGGCTTTAGTTATCATGATGGTAACCAAGACCCACAAGGCTTTGGGCATATCTGCTTTAGCGTACCTGATCTAGATGCAGCTGTAGCTTGGTTTGACAGTCATGACGTTGCCTTCAAAAAACGCCCTGAAGAAGGTAGTATGAAGAATATCGCCTTTATTAAAGACGTTGATGGTTACTGGATCGAGATTGTACAAGCTGGTTTGATGGGCTAGCTTATTGATGCCGCTGGCATCAATATACCCTTTCCCATACGCACACTGGACTTGAGCGACCCTTCTGTAAAAACGATCGTCAATAAGCTGAATAAGCATGATAGCAATAGTGAAAATAGCACCAACTCACCGTAAGATAATATGAAATCGTCATAACGTTTTTTATGCGCTAAACGATGGTCTGTTTGCCGCGTTATAGGTTCTATTGTTATTAGTAAATAGATAATGCCCAGTTAGATATTAGTCAGCATCTTTTACTTTATAGTCGGTATGGCAAGACTTACAGCTCTTACCAACGGCAACAAAGGCAGGCTTGAAATCTTCAACGCTAGTCGCTGTTTGTGCAGCGTTGTTCAGCTCAGCGGTCGCTTGTTGAAAGTTCTCTGACTTAGTGCGGAAGTCATCAGTATTAGACCAAACGGCTTCGGTAGCATTACCAACGGCTTCTTGGTCTTCAAAATGGCTCCAAGGGTTTTTGGAATCCTCGGCTAAGAAGGCGGCTTGCTCTTTAACTACCGCCGCATCAAAAGTATCCGGAGCTTTCACCATATCACCCATGACACCCGTAGCATCGCCATAGCTTTTCATCATATCTTGACGTGCTTTGACATCAGGGTTAGCAGGGCTACTACAAGCAGTTAGACCCAGTAAGGCGGTCATTAAAGTGATACCAAAAATAGAATTTAACGATTTATTACTGTGAATCCGTGACATGTATAGACTCCTTTATAGGTGGCTATTAATAAGACGCCGTAGCAAATAAATGCTCGCTAACAAATTAAATCACTGCTATTAAATGTTTTAAAATAGAATTTTAAAACGACTGGTTTTCTGAATTTTTTCTTTGTCAGCAGATTTTTAGAAGTATTACGCGACTCTCAACTTAATATGGGCTATCGTAGGCTGGCGCTTTTAGCCCAGTCAATCGTAACCATTTGCCAAAAACGCTGGGCTAAAGCCACAGCCTTGTATCTTGACTAGATGCTAAATTTAATCAAATCTTGATATACTTTATCATCTACTCACGAGCATTGTGAGCGTGACCACAGCCTTAGTGCTTAGACACTGTAACGTAGATTACGCCCAATGCTCATCCTTTCATCTTCACAATCTGAATGGTATCCAAGTGCCTTAGTATAAGTGACACTGAATGAACAAGGGAAGATAATAAGATGACACAGTATATTGGAATAGACATCAGCAAAGCCAAACTTGATCTTGCTTGGCTTAAAGACATCGAAAAACCTAAAGTTAAAACCAAAGTCTTTAAGAACGACAGTACCGACTTCTTAAAGTTGATTGACTGGCTCAAATCCAACGTGACTGAAGATTTGAGCGACATTCATATCATCTTAGAGGCCACTGGCGTCTATCATGAGAACATCGCCTACTACCTGTATGACCAAGGGCTATCCGTTAGTATCGTTAATCCTGCCTTTGTCAGAAGCTATGCGGATAGCTTAGGCTCTCGTCATAAAACAGACAAACAAGACAGTATTCTACTAGCGCGTTACGCCCATAGTGCCAAACCTAATCTATGGACACCGCCGCCGGCTGAAGCCCGTCATTTAAAGTCCCTGCTATCTCGCCTAGATGCTTTGCAACAAGACCTAATGCGTGAGCAGAACCGTCAAGAGAAAGCGGATGCCACGGATACTGCTGTTATCGTTAAAACCTCTATTGAACAGATGATTAGTGCCCTAAAAGAGGCTATAGCTAATCTCAACGATGACATTGATACTCATGTAGAGGATCATCCTAACCTTAAACAAGACCAAGTACTGCTTCAGACAATTAAAGGCGTTGGTCCTGCCACCTCAAGACAGATGCTGTCCTTAATGCACAATAAAAGCTTTACTAAAGCCTCGCAAGCGGCAGCATTCTTAGGACTGATACCCAAGCAAGTGCAGTCCGGTCAGTTTAGAGGTAAAACCCGCTTGGCTAAAAATGGTTCTAGTGCTATTAGAGCTAAGTTGTACATGGCAGCAGTAGTCTCAACCAGATGGAATCCTGATATAAAAGCTCAATATGAGCGCCTCTTAGCTAATGGTAAGTGTAAGATGCAAGCCATTTGTGCTGCCATGCGAAAACTTGTCCATATCTGCTTTGGTGTGTTAAAACACCAGATGCCTTATCAGCCTCAAATAGCCAAAACTGCTGCTTGATTATGATTTGGCAAGATGGTATCTACGCCAAAAATTATGATAGTTGAGAGTGGGGTAAGTATTGCTAATAATGTAACTGTGACAGTTATAAGTAATGTACGTGAGTTACGTACTGCACGTAAACAAATGTAATCCAGAATCCAATGTGAGAATAAGGTTCTACCTACTAAGCTTGTAGTGGTTAAAGCAATTCCTAAAAAATCTACTAAAATTATTTATACATTATGAAAAACTATAAATATAAATGAAGTCTATAGTTGTGAAAATAAGTAGTCTAGTAAAACATTTGTTTGTCTACTTAGTCTTCCATTATGCCAATAAGGACTATAAAGTCAACCAATCACGCGGTTTTAAATAGTAATCGGTCAATTCAAACTCTGGAGTCCCAGGTTCAGGCTCAAAGCGGTAGTGCCAGCTGGCAAGTGGCGGCATACTTACTAAGATAGATTCAATACGGCCATTACTTTGTAGCCCAAATAGCGTTCCGCGGTCATAGACTAGGTTGTATTCAACATAACGACCGCGGCGGTAGAGTTGAAACTCACGTTGTTCGTCAGTATAGGGAGTCTCTTTACGCTGCTCAAAAATGGGGGTAATACCGTCCAAATAACCATTACCGACCGCTTTCATAAACTCAAAACAGGTGTCAAAGTCCCAGCCACGGCCTTCAGTATTGACATCATCATAAAATAACCCACCGATTCCGCGCTGTTCATCACGGTGGCGCAGATGAAAATACTCATCACACCACTGCTTAAAGTCGGGGTAGACGCTATCACCAAAGGGTGCACAGAGGTCGTGACAGACTTGATGCCAGTGTACACAATCTGCTAATACCGGATAAAACGGCGTTAGATCAAAGCCGCCACCGAACCACCAAATAGGATCTTCGCCTACAGCTTCGGCGACAAATAAGCGTACGTTTGCGTGACTGGTCGGGACGTTAGGGTTTTTGGGATGGACAACCAGTGAGACCCCCATAGCTTGCGCTTTGCGTCCTGCAATATCAGGATGGCGCGCGGTCGCTGATGCCGGTAAATTATGGACGTGAATATGGCTGAACATAACGCCAGCTTTTTCGATAACATCACCATCTGCCAAAATACATGAGCGACCACCGCCGCCTTCGGGACGTTCCCAGTCATCAGGGGTAAAAGTTGCACTGCCTCCACCATCAGCTTCTTGCGCTTCCAATGCTCGACAGATACGCGCTTGTAAATCCACTAAAAACTCACGCACACGCAAGATATCATTCGGAGAAGGAGTAACCGTATCCGTTATGCTGTCACAGGTATTGTTCGTCGTCTTGCTATTTATGCTAGGAATGCTCATAGAAATATCTATAATAATGATTTATGTGAATAAAGGCGCTGTTTATCAATGAAGCTGTTTATTAATGAAGCTATTTATTAAGATGGGCTTCGGTATAAAACTCTTTATCGAACAGATGGCCCATGCGGTCACGCTTGGTTGCTAGATAATTGGCATTGATATCATTAACCCCAACGACCAGCGGCACACGTTCAGTCACCTTAATACCATGCTCGTTTAAATAAGCGATTTTATCCGGATTGTTGGTAATAAGGCGCACCTCATTAACGCCAACATGCGCTAGCATCGGCCCGCACATCTCATAGGTACGCGCATCAGCTGGCAAGCCTAACATCAGATTGGCATCTAAGGTATCATGACCTTGATCTTGGAGGGCATAGGCGCGAATCTTATTGGTCAGTCCAATACCACGTCCTTCTTGGCGCAGATATAAAATAGCACCGCAGCCAGCCTCTTGTATTGCCTGCATGGCCGTATTGAGCTGCGCGCCACAATCACATTTTAACGAACTAAAAGCATCTCCCGTTAAGCACTCAGAGTGAATACGTACCAGCGGAGTAGGACGTTCTGCCAGCTTATGATCACTGCTATTAGTGGCTATAGTGGTAGATGCGTCATGATCTACTACCGGTAAACCGACCGTGAGCAACACATGCTCTTGACCGTCTTCATTTTCGAAGATATGTATATCAAACTCGCCGTGACGAGTAGGCAATTTGGCACTGGTGATAAATTGATGTGACATTGATGTCCTGCATAGGCCGATCATCGTGGCGGTAGAGGGGGTTGGCAT
This sequence comes from Psychrobacter sp. LV10R520-6, assembly GCF_900182925.1. NCBI lineage: Bacteria > Pseudomonadati > Pseudomonadota > Gammaproteobacteria > Moraxellales > Moraxellaceae > Psychrobacter > Psychrobacter sp. LV10R520-6. The sequence continues at coordinate 3,049,819 of NZ_LT900024.1, forward strand.
AGCCATGGTATAATAGCTATGTGGTAATAACCATAGCGTTATAGCTGCGTTGTTATTAGTATAACCTGTTCGTGAGGATAGCACGCTTATCGAATTTGCGAGAAAAACACACAAATTTCACATACCACACACGATGATTAAAGCGATAATTAAAAAAAAATGCTATTATGCCATACTATTTTAACGGATACAGTGACAAGTTTTTGCCCTTACATTACTGTGTCGTCACTAACCTATGATATTGATGCAAAATAACTAGGCATAATAATAGCTAAGCACAATATTAATGATTAGCGGCGCTATAGGAAGCATATTATGATTTATTATTCATTATGACGGCGTATTCAACGTTGTTCATGGTTATATAGAGGGTTATTTAGGTAATATTTATATAAATTGTTATCTAAATAATCATACAAATAGTGATGCAAATCTTATCAATGTAGCCTTATCAATAAGATAACGGCATATAATGATATGTTAAGGTAGCATCTTGTCAGCAGATTGGTAGGTATCGTACGGTTTATGCAGCAGTCACCTCTTTTTCCACAGTCTTGGTCATTACCTACGTCGTCATCTACGCCATCAGCTTCTGATTCTGCTGCACAGCTATCAAGTTTGCAACAGACCTACGCGGTGATTCCACGCGTGCGCCCTCATACACCGCTGCTTGACGATATTGACGCGCCCCTTGACATTAAGACCTTCACAACCGCTCAGCTAATAACCTTGGCTGATGAGCTGCGGCTATTTCTATTGTATTCAGCGGGACAAAGTGGGGGACACTTTGGGGCAAATTTAGGGGTGGTTGAGCTGACTATTGCGCTCCATTATCTGTTGGATACTCCGCAAGATCAGATTGTTTGGGATGTGGGTCACCAAGCTTATGCCCATAAGGTGTTGACGGGTCGCCGTGATCAGCTGAGAACTATCCGCGCTAAAGGGGGCTTGACGGCTTTTCCTGAGCGCATAGAGTCTGTCTATGACACTTTTGGTGTCGGACATTCATCGACCTCAATTTCAGCGGGTCTTGGCATGAGTTTGGCATTGCGTTACCAAGGTCGTGCGCAGACCGTTGCTTGTGTGATTGGCGATGGCGCTATGACGGCTGGTATGGCTTTTGAAGCCATGAATGATGCCGTACAGCAAGACGCTGACTTGTTAGTGATTTTAAATGACAATGATATGTCGATATCGTGCTCCATTGGTGGGTTCTCACGGCATTTAGCGATGCTGTGGGAATCAGGCTATCAGGTCGATATCTCAGAGTCAGGCGTGCCAGTATTACGCCAACGTCCGATTATGCAGGGCTTTGATAGACGTAAGCGTCATAAAGAGCAGCGTGATGTTCCGCAGTTAGAAGACAATTTATTTAAAGCGATTGGCTTCACTTATTTTGGTCCATTTGATGGTCATAACATCCCTGAGCTGCTACGCGTCTTATCCTTGGCCAAGCAGATACCAGGCCCGGTGTTAGTACATATCTATACCACTAAAGGTAAAGGATTTTCCCCAGCTGAAGTAGATCCGGTTGGCTATCACGCCATCGGTAAATTACCTGCTGAAGACAGTGCTACTCGAAATATTGACGACCGTGATTCTGAAAAGAATAATCCTTCTAATAGTGATGAGTTAGAAAGTAACAAGTTAGAAAGCAATAGCGAGCCAGTAACCACGCCGGCCTTAAAATATTCGCAAGTGTTTGGACAGTTCTTATGTGATAAAGCGGCTCAGGACGATAAGCTGCTAGCGATTACTCCCGCGATGGAAGAAGGCTCGGGGATGATTGAGTTTGCCCGCCAGTTTCCAAAGCGCTTTTTTGATGTGGCTATTGCTGAACAACATGCCGTAACGTTGGCTGGTGGTATGGCAACTCAAGGCGTCAAGCCAATCGTAGCGATCTACTCGACATTTTTACAGCGTGGTTATGATCAGCTTATTCATGATATTGCCCTACAAAATCTGGATGTGACGTTTGCCATTGATCGGGCGGGCTTAGTCGGTGAAGATGGAGCGACTCATGCTGGCGTGTTTGATTTTGCGTTTTTGCGTTGTGTGCCCAATGTGTTAATTGCTGCGCCCAAAGATGAAAACGAATGCTATCAGCTGCTCAATACCTGTTATGAATACCAAGGGTGCACGGCGGTACGCTATCCACGCGGTACGGGTACCGGCGCGACTATTAAGCGTCCTGCACAAGCTTATAAAATTGGCCAAGCGGTGGTAGAGTCCGTATTAGGTTCTGAGAATGCGACTGTTAAACTAGCGCTATTAGCGTTTGGTACGATGGTTTCAACGGCCGGGCGAGCAGCTGAATTATTGATGACTGATGATAGCGCTGAGACAGGCTGTCAGGTGCAAGTCGTTAATATGCGTTGGGTAAAGCCTTTAGATACGGAACTATTAGAAACATTACTTACGCAAGGTGTGACCCATATCGCGACTTTAGAGGAGCATATGGTTATGGGCGGTGCGGGTAGTGCGGTAAACGAGTATTTGCTCAATGACTCCTCTGCCTTCAAGAGGAGCCGTCCGGCCATCTGTAATATTGGTATTCCTGATCGTTTCGTTGCGCATGGCTCACAAGTAGAACAATTGGCCGATTGCGGTCTGGACGTGAGCGGTGTGGTTACGCAACTGCATCGGTTATTGTCTTAAAGCTGTTTTAAGTAAGTACACAAGTAAGTACAGAAAATTTTTAAAAGTTCTCAAACAATAGAATTAAGCCAGCTTTAAGTTAGTTTTAATATGATTTTAAGAAAAATTTAATCGAAGTAACGCCTGCTTGCCGTAGGTGCTGATTGTTTTACAACTTGCGCAGTTTGTGACGACGACCAATGATGATGGTTGGTTTGGCGAGCATGACGGTTTTTTTCATTGTTATTGAGTATTTTTAGTATAATGCGGTTAGTATTTTTTAAGATCGCATAGATGTGGTGTGATACAGCGGCTATTGGCATGTTGTGGAAACAAGGTTAGCATTATTTATTGATTAGCATTATTCATTCGTTTTATTCATTCGTTTTATTCATTCGTTTTATTCATTCATTAAGTAGATAGGTTATTTATGGAACCCATGGTCGTCATCGCAGCGCGTACTGCAGAAAAAGTTGGTAAAGAGATTTTATATGCACATGAAAACCGCCACAAAATTGAGCTAGATATCGAGTCAAAAGGGCTTGATGGGCTGGTCACGCGTATCGATCGCTTTAGCGAAGAGTTGACCATTGAGACCCTAAAAGCCAGCTATCCCAATCATTCATTCTTGGGTGAAGAATTTGGTATGCAAGAAGGTCGCGGCGAAGAGGCTGACTGGTGCTGGATTATTGATCCGCTAGATGGCACCAAAAACTTCGTTCACGGTGTCCCGCAGTTCTGTGTATCTATTGCGGTACAGCATAAAGGCGTCACTCAACACGGCGTGGTCTATGATCCTGTTCGTGACGAGATGTTCTCTGCCAGCCGCGGTAAAGGGGCGCGCTTGAACAATCGCCGTATGCAAGTGAGCGAACGCAAAACGATTGATGGTGGTCTATTCACGACCGGTCATCCGCTTGAACGCATGCGCAATGGTGAAGTTATCTCTTATGCTAAAGAGCATTTTGAAAGTTTACTAAAGGTAAGTGAAGCCGGTGGTCAAATTCGCCGTTTAGGCTCTGCTGCGCTTGATTTATGCTACGTTGCTGCGGGTCGTTTCGATGGTTACTTTGAGATGTCTATTAAGCCGTGGGATATCGCTGCTGGTGAGTTGATTGTTACCGAAGCGCGCGGTGTGGTGGTTGATCATAAAGGTACCCATGACTCGATGACGTCCGGTTCTATTTTTGCCTGTAATGTAAAATTATTAAAACCACTAATGCAAATTGTCGTACCGACATGGGGTGATGCGGTTTAAGCATCAACTTCATAAAAGCACGGTTGTTAAAACCTGGTTATTAAAAAAAGCTGATTCCATTATGGGATCAGCTTTTTTATTGAGCTTTTATTAAGGCTACTGGTAACCGTTAAGCGGTCGCAACTGAACTTATTCACGCAAGCCTAAGCGCTTCTGTTCGCTGATATTTTCCAGTATGCTCAACTCTTCATCAATTAATGTCAGCATGTCTTGCACATGGGGGAGCAGCTTACTACAAGCAGTGATACAAAATTCAACCTTATCTAAATAGCTGGCAAGCGTGATGTTCATGCCCTGTCCATTGAATATAATGGACGCTGGATATAAGGCTTTGAGCGGTGCCCCATTCCAATACAACGGCTTTTTGGCACCGGGTACGTTAGAGATAATCAAGTTAAAGGCCTGTTTTTTAGGAAATAAACCAGTCAATAAGTTCAAACCTTCCCACGCATAGGCGACAGCGCTGTAGTTAATAACCTGTGCTTGATTCATCCGGCCAAAGCGGCGTTTACCACTATTCATACTATGGTGAATCAGTTGTAGCCTACGCATTGGATCGTGTGAATGGGTGCCTAAATTGGCCAATAAAAATGAGATTTGGTTGCCTGTGGCGCTGTCATCGCTACGCAATGAGATTGGCACAAACGCAATCAGTGGCTTACTTGGTAAAGCGTCCATTTCCATTAAATAACGACGAATAGCGCCTGAACAGACCGCAAGAATCACATCATTGATGCTGACATTAAGCCTATCTGCAACATCACGAAAGCGCTGCATGTCATAAGATTGCGCGGCTATCCGCCGTGAAGCTGAGATGCGCTGATTAAAAATAGTCATCGGTGCATCAAAAGTACCGACATAATCATCATCGCTGCGATTCTTAATATTGTCTAATAGCTCGGTTACGACTGGTTTAATAGTCGCCATCTGCTCTTTTATGATGCGCCTCACCGAGCGACCAGCGGGTAGCAAGGCATCGACTTGGTTACGATGGCGTGCCATTAGAGACCATACGGGCAACGTCATCGGCTCAATTGGCGACTGTGATAGAGATTTTTGGACAAGGCGCATGGCAGCAATACCGTCGACCAAAGAGTGATGAATTTTAAAATATAACGCAAAACGTTCAGGACTGTTTTCAGTTTCTGGAAGAATGCCTTCAATGACTTGACATTCCCATAATGGCATGGCCCGATCTAGCAGGAGGCTGTGTTCTTTTGAAATATACATGAGCAGCTCGCGGACGCGTGCTGGCTTAGGTAGGGCGACATGACGAAAATGATGCTCAACATCAAAGTCCTCATCCTGTTTCCAAAATAGTAAATGCTCAAGTACTTGATTAAAGGGAAAGCTGGGCGGCACCGTAGATGTTTGCATTTGTTGAACCAACTGATAGACAAAATCGCTATTCGCGCCTTGTGCCTCTTTTGGTAGCTCAAATAAAAATAAACCACCAACGTGCATGGGCTGCTTACGCGACTCAAGAAGTAAAAATAATTGATCGACTGCCGTCAACAATCGCATGGCGTGTCCTTTAAGGTCAGTGGGCTGCGTGCTATAAGTCGCCATAATGACGGCGCATCAATATAAACAGCGGTTTAGGTTAGATTCGTTTTATTATTTCACTATTAGCTTTTGATTGTTAGCTTTTTGCTAAAAATATCAGTGTAGAAACTTATCTAAAATTCGTTTTACTGAAAAAAGTATCCAGTTTGCGGTGAGCTAGCCTGCGCTATCTGACGCATCGGCATACGTCCGGCTAAGAAGGCTTCACGTCCGGCCCAAATCGCGTGTTTCATCGCCTGCGCCATCAGTACTGGATTTTGAGCATTGGCAATCGCTGAGTTCATTAGCACACCATCACAACCAAGCTCCATAGCAATCGAGGCATCTGATGCGGTACCGACACCGGCATCGACCAGCACGGGTACTTTAGCGTTTTCGACAATCAAACTTAACGTATGGCGATTCAGCAAACCAAGACCAGAACCAATCAAGCTACCTAGCGGCATAATCGCCACGCAGCCCATACTCTCTAATTCTTGCGCGACAATAGGGTCGTCTGAGGTATAAACCATCACTTCAAAGCCATCATCAACCAGCACTTTTGCCGCTTTGAGGGTTTCTATGATATTGGGATAAAGGCTTTTTTCATCGCCTAATACTTCAAGCTTGACCAAATTATGCCCGCCAAGTAGCTCACGAGCAAGCTTACAAGTACGCACTGCGCTTTCAGCATCGTAGCAGCCAGCAGTATTGGGCAAAATCGTATATTTATCCGGCGAAATCACATCAAGTAAATTAGGCTCATCCTTATTCTGACCAATATTAGTACGACGAATGGCAACGGTCACGATTTCAGCTGCTGATGCCGCGATAGCTGTGCCAGTTTCGGTCATGTCTTTATATTTGCCCGTACCTACGAGCAGTCGCGACGAAAACGTACGACTACCAACGGTAAAAGTATCTTGGGCAAGAGAGGTTTGGTCGGTAGCAGTGGTGGTAGCTTGGTTCATGGCTTGTGACATATACGGAATCCTAATAACTAATAGTTATAAAATCAGTTATAAAATATAAAAAAATGAATAAAATATCAAATTAAAAGTTAATGTAAGATACCAACGATATCATGCAAATGACAATTCTATTTAACAAATAAATAAGCGTTGTGAATGCCTTGCTAATCGAACAAAACAAAATGTTATTATAACAAACTCATGCATGCTTACTTTAATATTTACCCCGCTCAACCATTTAAGCACGCAACGCTTTTTATGTCTTTAATTCTTTAGTTATCTTTATTTATCAGGTCGTCTTTATGATGCAATTGCCGTACAGTTTTGCGAAACGCCATCAGCTTTTGGCTATTCTTGCGATTGATCCTGAGCTGCCACCGACATTGGTACTCACTACCGTCACGCCATTATCTGCTATCAATGAAGCGGTGCGGTTTTTACAGCAACAAGGCGTGCGCGGCGTGCCAACCTATGACAGTGTTAGTGTGGACGATTTTGAAAAACGTATGAATGCTGCCTATGCGGGTAACACTGGCGAGTCTCAGCATATTGCCGCTGGCCTTGAAGACCATCCTGATCTTGATAGTTTAGCGGATAGCGTTCCTGAGACTGAAGATTTGATGGATCAGCAGGATGACGCGCCCATTATTCGCCTGATCAATGCGCTATTGTCCGAAGCCATTCGTCTTAATGCTTCAGATATTCATATTGAGACTTTTGAGAAGCGGCTGGTAGTGCGTTTCCGAGTTGATGGCGAACTTAAAGAAATCATCACCCCTAAACGTCAGTTGGCGCCGCTACTGGTTTCGCGTATCAAGGTTATGGCCAAGCTCGATATCGCTGAGAAGCGGGTACCGCAAGATGGTCGTATCAGCTTACGGCTGGCAGGGCGCGAAGTCGATGTGCGGGTGTCAACCTTGCCGTCGAGCTTTGGTGAGCGAGTGGTAATGCGTTTATTAGACAAACAAGCCGGTCATCTTAATATGACTTATTTGGGATTGTCCGATAACGACTATAGTGAGCTTAAGCGCTTAATTCATCGTCCGCATGGCATCATTTTAGTCACTGGTCCTACGGGCTCAGGGAAAACCACCACTTTATATGCTGCCTTGACTGATCTGAATGACCAAACGCGCAATATATTGACCGCTGAAGATCCGATTGAGTTTCAGCTCGACGGTATTGGCCAGACGCAAGTCAATAATAAGGTCGATATGACCTTTGCTAAGAGTCTGCGGGCGATGTTACGGCAAGATCCTGACGTGGTGATGGTTGGTGAAATTCGTGATATTGAGACCGCTGAGATTGCGGTGCAAGCGTCGCTAACAGGACATTTGGTATTATCAACCTTGCATACTAATAGTGCAATTGGTGCCGTGACTCGCCTACAAGATATGGGCGTCGAGCCGTTCTTATTGTCGTCGTCACTGATTGGGGTAATCGCGCAGCGGCTAGTTCGCACACTCTGTACACATTGTCATACTTGGCAATCCGCCGATCCTGAACAGGCAAAGTTATTTACTGAAATTGGTATTGATATAGAATCTACGCATTCAGTAGAGACAGTCATTAATTTACCCAGGCCGGTCGGCTGCGATAAGTGTAATCAGTCTGGCTTTAAGGGCAGGACAGCCATATATGAAGTGGTTCCCGTTGATGATGCTCTGCGGCGTATGATTCATAGTAATACTGCAGAATATGAGCTGGAAACCTATGCTCGGCAACAGACACCCTCGATTCGTGCCGATGGTCTACGTAAAGTTATAGCGGGACGGACGACGTTAGAGGAAGTGTTACGGGTAACTAAAGAAAGCGCCCTGACGGATGACGCTTTGATTGACTAGAAAGGGTTGATAAAGTGATTGACTAGAAAGGGTCGATAAAATGATTGGCTATATTATAAATACAATATACAAACTCGCGTAACTGGTAAAATTTTTCTTGCTTGCTGTGCGGCTGTGCCACTCCAGAGGCTGCAAAAATTTCTCCCAGTCACGCTGTATCCATTTCCAAGTAGATTAACTATATTATGCTTTTGCATAAAGGTTAGAGTGGTTAATTATTTCGCCGCCATACATTCAATCTCAACGCTAGCACCGGCCGCTAATTCTGTTACCCCAAAGGCTGAGCGGACAGGGTAGGGCTTAGCGAGTTCGCTTTGATAGACTTTATTAAAGTCACTAAAGTCGTCCATATTGGTGAGCATGGCGCTACATTTGATGATGTTTGACTTTTGATAACCATATTGTAATAAGACCGCCTGAATATTATCCAATGTTTGCTTGGTTTCGGCTTTAATACCGCCTTTAACTAATTTGCCGTCTTTAAAGCCAATTTGGCCAGACATATATAAAGTATCACCCACCCGAACGGCTGATGAAAACGGATATTCACCGCCATCACCAAGAAATATCGGTGAAGATTTACTAATAGTTGTGTTTGTCGCAACCGGAGCCGCTGTAGCGCTTATAGCAAGCCCCAATGAGCAAACACCCATGAGTAAAGCTTTTGATAAATTTATGGTCAGTTTATTGGTAACATTAGACATTGCTGTCTCCTTATTATTGATGTGTTTTATATAGTGTTTGAGATTGCGCTTTATTAATTCTTATCAACCGTTGATGTTCAACACGCCCTAATTACTTTGCTCAGTTTCAGTTTCAGTTTCAGTTTTTTTACGACTTTTACCTTGACGACGTGCTTCTAATTCAGATTTGGGTATCCAAGCCCAGGTCATTTCAACGACAATAGGATCACGCTCACTATCAGACTCGCGGTCATTGATGACGCATGGGATGACCATCTCACCTTTGGGCGTATTCAAAATATTTAAGCGCTGCTCATCCGATAAAGTAGCAACCGCGGCCACTTGACCTTTTTTAAGCGGTCGATAAAAATTGACTGAGTAGGATTTAATCAGCAGTACACGATCGGCAGGTAAGTTTAATCCTAAGATAAATCCAGTGGCGGTCTCAGCAAGCAAAGTCACCGCCACCGCATGAATAGAGCCGATATGGTTCTGTACACTTTTGCTATTATTTAAGCTAACCACCACTTGATTGGGATCGACTGTTTCATAACAAATACCGGTGGTGCCTACATACGGCACGACTTTGCCAAAAGCTTTGGATAAAATCGTTGAACGTGCACTGGCAGGTAAATATTTAGTAATAGACAACAGTTTGGTAAATTGGTTGCTAATAGGCTTAAGAGTAATGCTGCTTGGTTTCTCCGTTTGCGGACTGAGGGCGTCAGAGATTTTGGCTGGCAATTTCGTAGACAGTTTAGTAGGTAGTTTTTTTAATAATCCTGACATATAAAATTCCTCAATTTAGGGTAGTGGGATAATGGTACATTAACCTGCACATACCTGCCATTATTAGCATAAACTGCCACGCTCATAAAAGACTCATAAAGTATGAGTAAGGTAACGAAAACTCGACTTCACTGTTTGTTAGCGCGCAGTCCGCTCATTTATTTTACTGCTTTATTCTTACCTGTTTTCTAGACGCTGAGTTCAACTATGCATGATATGTCCACTACTGAGCCTACCAATATTATTTATACTGGCGTCGCTGGTACCGGTAAAACCTACCACTTGCTACAAATTGCTAAGCAATACACAGACCATCTGCCTAGAGCAGACGATGACCAGTTGCTCATACAGTTGCTACACGGCTTAAGCTGGCGTGAAGTGACTTGCTTGATATTTTTAGATTTCCAAGCCCAACGGCAAGATTTGTTGAAAGTTCCTGAAATTGTTGCGCATGAGTTTTATATTGCCAAAGCGTCACACAATGAACGCGATAAAAACTTAAGCAGCACTGCATGGTCAGTGTTACAAATGCACAGCCCGGCAGCGTCTCAAACGGTCAGTTGTGAACACCGGGCTAGCCAAGCTTACTTCGATAAAGATAAGAGCGGAGCGTGGTATTTATTGCCTGAGAGCATAGAATTGTTAGCAGAACTATCGCAGCAGCTAACAGAGTTTAAGCAGGCGCAACTTGATAATACCACGCAGCAGCAGGGTTTTAACAAGCAGCGCTTTAGCATGGTTAGCTTTCACCAAGCCTATGGTTATGAAGAGTTTGTAGAAGGTATTCGACCGGTTATGGGCAGCAATAAACACGCACAAATGAGCTACGATATCCAAGATGGCGCGTTTCTGACGCTATGCCGTCGTGCGGCGGCTGATCCTGAGCAGCGCTATGCCATGCTAATCGATGAAATCAACCGGGCCAACGTTTCACGGGTATTCGGTGAGCTGCTCAGTTTGATTGAGCCCGACAAGCGCGCTGGGCTACCAAATGCTATGCAAGTCAATCTAGCCTATTCTGGTCGCACGTTTAGCGTCCCTGCCAATATTGACATCTACGCCACCATGAATACTCAAGATCATTCACTAGCGCCGCTTGATATGGCATTGCGTCGACGTTTTCGCTTTATTGGTTGCCCACCGCAGCCGGAGCTATTACCAGTTATCAATGCTGCCAAAAACTCAGAAGAGCATAAGCCATTAGAAACGATAGATTTGGCACAGCTGTTAAAAGGTCTCAATTCTCGTATCCTGCAAACCTTAGGGCAAGAAGCGCAATTGGGTCACGCGTTTTTGTTCTCAGTACAGAATTTAACCCAGCTACAAACAGCGTTGATTGAACAAATTATTCCCCAATTAGCGCAAGCGGCTGGCGGGCAAGTTGCTGTCTTGCAATATCTGTTTAAAGACGAGCAGCAACCCTATAGCGCGCAGTTTATTCATGATAGCCAAGCCATGATAAATAATACTCTAAACAAGGCTCTAAATGACCAGCCCAATATTATGGCTCAAGATCAAATATTTGCCGATCAAAACGCCTTTTTGGGGCAATCGATGAGCGCTGGCGGTTATCTGATTAATCCAGACCTTATCGCCAAGACAGGCGAGTTTGTGCTGCCATCTGTGTATCAGCGTTTATATTAATGCAAATGATGATGAGCAATCAAAACCATACCGCAAGTAATCCTAGGTTAGGTGCAGCTATGTCAGCAAAGCCTGATAGTTCAATCATCACCGTATTTGAGCATCAGCGTTTAACGGCTCATGACTTTGTGCCAGCATCTGATTTTACTTGGTTGCTGGCGCAAGAGTTCGCGCTATTTACTATTAAACGTCGGCGCGGGCAGTGGCAACTCAAAGTTGGCCATTATATTGGCATTATTTTACTGCCTAGTGGTATGACCCTAGAGATATTACCAAAGCCTATCGCAGAAGAGCAGTCAAGTCGTACACAGCAACCACGCCAGCATAGCGATGTTATACAAACGCGTCAGTGGGTACAGCGCATGCTGTCTGATTTGACGAATGCCAGTAATAACACCAACAGCAAGCTGCCCAGCGCTAAAAACTTAGGTCAATTGAGTGATGATTTAGCGCCCTTACCGATACCAGCACCGCCATTGTCAGAGTGGTTAGTCACGCAGTTTTTACAGCGTCTGTCCGGTTATCAGCCTACTAAGCATTATCAAGAGCAAATTCATAACCAATCATCGCTACAAGGTAAGCTACTCATTAAAGAGCAATTGCGGCGTAATAGCACGCAACCGCATAAGTTTGTGTGTGAGACCAGTCAGTTGAGCCAAGACATGCTAAGCAATCGATTGATTAGAAGCGCCTTGCTGCTAGTCGAATCAATGGTGAATAGTCAGCTAAAGTATGGACAAGTCAGTCGTGCTGATCGAGCCAACAATAAAAATGGCTATGATAGCCATCATATACAAGCAGCTACCTTATTCTCTATAGCCTTATCACCGTGGCGACAGATTGCAGCTCTAAGTCATCATGAACGGCGTAAATTAGAGTTGCTATATGGTCAAGCAAAGCGTCAGCTCAATGTCCAGCCGTTAAGTCAGCAGCAATTACAGGCAGCACAGCGATTATTAGACTTGGCTTATTGGTTATTGCGGCAATCAAGCGCAGACACAGGTAGCGCTCTCAGACCTCAAACGTTACCTATACAGACCACAACTCAGCCGCGTTTGTGCTTATTGATTGATATGAATCAAGCTTTTGAACAGTGGGCAAGCCAGTGTATAGCAAGGATGTTTAATCAAATTGATCCTAGTTATCAGCCATTATACCAACCGCAAAAAGTGTGGCTAAGCGATAACGCCGGGCAAGCTTGCTTGTCTGTTCGGCCCGATTTATTAATTTATCGGCCTGCTGCTCACAATGCTACAGCCGATAGCGCGCGTATTCATGATCGCGTTTATAGCCATGTTATTGATATTAAATGGAAGCATTTGTCTCATTCAGGTGCTATTAGCGCCAGTGATGCTTATCAGTTGACCAGCTATGCGCAGGCTTATCAGGCAGAACACAGCTGGCTGGTCTATCCAGTAATAGATGATACTCGGCAACCGCTAGCGCTAAGCCAACAAGTTCTTTTCGATAACGATGCTGCTGCTGGTGACGATGACAGCGATGGTCCAAGTCACGCTAAGCTATGGCTCATGCCGTTTAATGTCTTGACCGGAATGCTCAACGGTTGGCCGCCACAAGGTTTAGATAGTGAATAACGATTATCGCTAAATAAAATTTTTCGTTGAATGAAAGCTATAGTTGAGCCACTTTAAACCGAACACAGTATGGCTGGGAGAAATTTTCGAAGCCTCGAAAAGTGACGCAGTCACACAGCAAGCTAGAAAAATTTCTGCCAGTTATACGAAACCATGTGTGTCTCTACTTTATTTAGTACTGACTATATCATTAAATGAAACTAGTTTTGAATGAGAACTCTCCTGCTAAAACAGCCATTCACGAGGTTAGATAAAAATTAGGCAAGTTCATTAAATTAATTGAAAATAGGTGTTGACACAAGAGGCGTTACCCTTTAATATATGCACCTCGATAGCGAGGAACATTAACCAGTTAGCGGCATTGCCAACAACCAGTTAATCAACACCTTATCGTGATAATAGAGTACATCGGAGTGTGGCGCAGTTTGGTAGCGCATCTGGTTTGGGACCAGAGGGTCGTAGGTTCGAATCCTATCACTCCGACCATCTATTTTAAGAGCCTTACAGGCTTTTTTTTATGTATAATGGTTTAGTTTGTGATACTTTAGACTTTGTATTATAAATACTGCTTGAATATGTAAAAAGCCCTTAAGAGCGCCTGTAGCTCAGCTGGATAGAGCATCTCCCTTCTAAGGAGGTGGCCGCAGGTTCGAATCCTGCCAGGCGCACCATTTAGCCTGCAAATCTTGCCTGTTCTTGGCAATAGTTATGGCGGTTGTAGCTCAGTTGGTAGAGCCCCGGGTTGTGATCTCGGTGGTCGTGGGTTCGAGTCCCATCAGTCGCCCCATATTTTATTCCGCATTATCCTTTATCTGTAATATCTCCTAATACCTACTAATCGCTGCCTTTTAATTAAAAAATTATTATAAACAATAGCGCTTGCCATTTTTGGCATTTTTTTGTGTCTGCGTTTTAGTAACTGCCTAATAAAAAAATGAAGCTTCCTTTGAGTAACAATCTGTTAGGATGTGTCCAGCGTATCTTTAATCTTGATTTCTTCATCACTCTTGTTAATAACCACTTTCTAATACAGTTAATCCAATCTGTAAACGGCACAACGTTACTGGGCTACTGGTATGAATTTTTTGCAGCATCGAAACACGCTGGCGAACCGCACGCCAGAAAAATTTATACCAGTAGTACGTTGCTATAAATGACTCTCTTTTATTTTGCATCGACTATAGTATTTTGTTGCCAACCAACTTTTGACTCTTGCAAAGCTGACAATGTGCTTGGGTTCAGGTACTATATAACAGTGAGTTACCTAGGCATGGTAGTTGTTTGTTTTTACCGCAATACCGTGTCATTTGAGTGACGTTTATTTTTTGCTGGTGATGGTACGTTATGACTCAACCAACCTTTGAACCAACCAATCCAACTGCAAAGCCGAGTGGCCAACAAGGCCATTCTGCGTCTGCCGTAGATAAAAGCGATTTTGAAAAAAATCAGCTCAGTCCAAAAAATAAGCATGATGACCAGCAACTGAACCGTTTACCTATGATGCCTGACAAAGCGGCGTTGTTAGCGCTATTCACTTTGCCGTCTTTAGAGAAGCGGTCTTCTGAAATGGCGTTGATTGAGCAGCCATCTACGAATAATCCTTCTGCTCAAACATCTGCTAACCCTCAATTACCTGCCAATCCTCCATTATCTGCTAATAAAAGTCTGGATACTGATACCAGCGAGACTAATGTCGCAACCCAGCGGGTGGCACTTTACCGCGCTCAGCATCAGCGTACTCGGCTATTATATCTAGCGTCTGCCAATACACGCCCGACTTATTTGGTGCAAACGCTTAAAACCCAGTTCGTGGAATATCAGCACTATCTGCTAGCGCAGCAGCTCGATAAGCGTGGACTGCTCGATACCGAACCGTTAGAGCGGCTATGGCAACAGCTGCATGTGGTTGATGATATTATCGCTGACATTGTGAGTCATATGCCCGCCCAGCAGCCAGCAGGTTGGCAGCTAACCACTCAAGATGGCCATAATCCGCTACGCTTTCCTACTATTGGCAAGCTTAAACATCCTAAACCTATCCAAGATCAAGCCAGTCTCAATAGCTATGTGCTCGGTCATTTTGGCGTCAGTAGCTTTACTTATGACCGTGGTTATTATATCGGTCATGTGGTCGGCTATTTATTCAGCTGTTATTTTTGTGCGCATCTGTCTATCAGCTATGGCGTCACCGCGCTTGGTGAGCAAGTAGTTGGCGATTATGATTATGCCAGTCTTGAGACTCCGCATATGGTCAGGCTGCTACAGGGTCTTGACGGTTATTGTAAAAAACGTATCTATCAGCTGGCCGTCATTTGTGCCCGTCTCAGTGTCTATGCGAGTGATAAGCGTATCGAAAAAATGTTGATCGCTGAGGTCAATGACTTCGATAAAAAATTGCAACAACAGCATTTAGATGTGTTGTTATTACAAGGCATGATGCCCGATAGTAGCGATTCTACCCCGCTTTTCTAAGCGCACCATTCTATTTATTCTTACTACACTTAGTACCACTATACTTAATAATACCCATACTCTTTACTGTTTGACCGCCTTAGGAAATCTGCTGCTATGCCCGCTTATCATTATAAAGCGCTCGATGACCATGGCAGTGTCCAAAAAGGCCTACTTGAAGGGGATTCTGCGCGGCAAGTGCGCCAGCAGTTGCGTGATAAGGACTGGACGCCAGTCGAGGTCAACCCGGTCAGTGATAAGAACGGCCGACAGCGTAGCCGCTATAAAAAACCTTCTGCTTATGAGCTAGCACTATTAACCCGTCAGCTTTCAGTATTGCTGGCTGCCGGTATTCCTCTTGAGGAAACCCTAGCGGCAGTGGCCAAACAATCGCCAAAAACCCATATCAAGTCCCTCATGCTTGCCGTGCGCTCGCATGTCCTAGAAGGCCTAAGCTTGGCGCGCGCCTTACAGCAAGCCACCAGTTTTCCGCCGTTATATATCGCCACTATTGCGGCTGGCGAAAAGTCTGGTCATCTCGATCTGATTTTAAATCAGCTGGCCGATTACACCGAAAATCGCTTTGCCTTACAAAAGAAAATCCAAGGTGCGATGGTTTATCCTATCGTGTTGATGGTAATGGCGATAAGCGTCATTATGGGACTGATGAGCTTTGTGGTGCCCAAAATCGTCAAAGTATTTGAGCAATCTGAACAAGCGCTACCGCTGATTACTCAAATAGTACTGTCGTTATCAAATATAATTACCCAGTGGTGGTGGCTAATGCTATTGGTATTAGCAGGCACAGCACTTTTATTTTACCGCTTTGCGCAAACGCAGGCGGGCAAGCTGACCATAGACAGTATCGTGCTTAAGTTGCCGATATTGGCACGGTTATCGAAAGGTCTCAATGCTGCGCGCTTTGCCAGTACCCTTGCGATATTGGTACGCTCAGGCGTGCCGCTGATTGAGGCGCTACATATCGGCGCTGCGGTCACCACTAACTTGCATATCCAAAAAACCATCATTCATGCTGCTGATAGGGTCACTGAAGGGGGAAGTCTATCGAGCCAGTTAGAGAAGTCACCATACTTTCCACCAATGATGGTACAAATGATCAAAAGTGGGGAAAACTCAGGCGAGCTTGAAAATATGCTAAGCCGCGCGGCCAACATGCAAGAAGCAGAAGCGACCAACTTTATCAGCACTTTGCTATCGTTACTGGAACCTTTGATGTTGGTTTTGATGGGCGTGGTAGTTATGATTATCGTGATGGCGGTTATGCTGCCGATTGTTAATATGAACGATTTGGCAGGCTAGCGCTGTTTTACCAACGCATGCTTTTTCACCAAGGTATGCTTTGAATTTTTGCTAGTATAGTCAGTTCAAAATAAAACGGATACACACATGGTTTTGGGTAACTGGCAAAAATTTTTCTAGCTTGCTGTGTGACTACGTCACTCCAGAGGCTTCGAAAATTTCTTCCAGCTATCCTGTGTCTGTTTTAAAGCGGCTTAGCTATAGTCTCTTATCTTGTTATGTAGGCCGTTCGCTTGCGTTCCCACAAAAGCCCACTCATCTTTCCTTGTTTTACCTGCTGTTGTATATTGTTGTCAAACCGCTAATTTTACTACGGGTCACTTAACAGTTGGGTTATAGTAGCCGTCGTTGGAAGTACCTGTTATTAAAAGCAATAGGTATTAAAAGCAGTCAGTATCGGGAATAGTGTTTGCTTAACGTCCTTGCTCTTTAATAATCAATTATCGCAAGTTAATAACCAATGAGTAATACAGTAACAACAATAGGGTAGCGCGCGGCTATTAAACTATAGCGCTAGGATTTTGTTTGAGATTATTTAAAGACAGTTTAGACGGTAATAATTAGATAGCAATAATCTGTTTGCAATGGTAGATAAATGCAAAATCATGGTCTATAGTGATAATCATTTAAGCGCTAGTATTTGCCTTTGAGCGCTAGCATCTAACAGTGACGACAGCCCTTATGACTATGAACATTCAAACTAAATTAAATGTTATAAAAATGTGCAATGTAAACAGGACGACGCTAAACGCTTCTACCAGCAGTCGCCAAACGCCAATATATGGACGTCAAAATCAATCCGGATTTACCCTTATTGAAATTATGGTAGTGATTGTGATTTTAGCTATCCTTGCCGGTTTAGTAGTGCCAAAAGTGGTCGGACAAAGTGACAAAGCACGGGTAAAAACCACGGAGACCGCGCTGGCTACGGTATCCAATACGCTTGATATGTATAAAATAGATAACTCGCGTTATCCCACGACCGCGCAAGGTTTAGAGGCGCTTACTACACCTCCCGCCGATGCCAGAAATTATCCTGAAGGCGGTTATATTAAAGGCGGCTATCCGACCGATGGTTGGGAAAACGAGATGCAATATGTGGCACCTGGTAGTGAAAGTCGTCCTTATGATTTATTTTCTCTCGGGGCTGATAATCAGCAAGGCGGCGAAGGTCAAGATGCCGATATTTATGCTCAGTTGTAACGATGACAACTGATAGCCAGAACATATAGTAAGAACTTATAGCAAGGTAATGGTATCACCATAAAAATGGATGACATGCCTCGGTAACGGACCACTATCAACCAATAAGATTTTATTGGTTGATATTTTTTTATCAGTATCTCGCCGGCATAAGCCTATATGTTGAGTCAATTTTTTAGACAGTATACTTGTGTGGTAAATATAAAACCTTACCCAGACAAATTCGCGATATCAGTAGTAACAGGGTCATTTATAGCAATAAGCCTGCTCGTAACAATTAGATTATCAGTAGCAAGGCTTGGTTTTAAATATTAGCAATTAAAGGTAGTTATCTATGTCAGTTAAGACGCCAACATCGAAATCAGTCGCAATAACAAAACGCGCCTCTAAAAAATCTTATGCGCTGGCGTTTGTTATCGGCAGTACCTCGTTGATGATGGGATTAGCAGTAACTTCTGTGACTGCTCAGGCAGCCAGTCTAGGTGATTTGTTTGGTAACAATAATGCGGCGAAATCTAAATTCTTGCCCGTCGATGAAGCCTTTCAAGTTAGCAGCAGTACTAAAGCTACGGCTAAGGGCACGCGTTTATCGATCGCTTTCGATATCACGCCCGGTCATTACGTCTATAAAGATCAGCTTACTTTAAGTTTCCCTAAGGGAGTGAGCGCAACCCCGTTTACTTTTAATCAGTCGCCGGTCTCAATTAATGATCCAACTTTTGGTCAGGTACCTGTATTTACGCAAAAAAGCATAGTAGCAACCACGACTTTGACTACCAATAATGGTAAAGGAGCGAAGAATGCACCGATTGTTATTGATTGGCAAGGCTGTGCAAAAGCAGGATTATGCTATCCACCAGAGAAGAGCAAAACCACAGTTGATATTTCTGTGAAACGCAAATAAATATTGAATAGATCGATTTCGAATATCAGTAATAAGTAGTAATAAATAGGTAGCCCTTCATGTCCATTCAGACAGCAGAAAGCATCCCATCACTAAAAACGCCATCGTCAACCGCAAATAGTCCTGCAAAAAAGTCTTATTTATTGGCTTTTGCTATTGCTGGTAGCTCGTTGCTTACAGGACTGACAGCTACGTCAATGACGGCGCAAGCGGCAGGATTGGGCGATCTATTTAGTAATGATCAAAGCGCTGCGCAGTCGAAGTTTTTGCCAGTGGATAAAGCTTTTCAAGTCAGTAGTAGCAGCAAACCTGTTACTGCCGGTACGCGCTTATCAATTAACTTCGACATCACGCCTGAGCACTATGTCTATAGAGATCAAATTAAGCTGACCTTGCCTACTGGCGTGACCGCTGGGCCTTTTAGCTTTAGTCAGTCGCCTAAGTCAATTGATGATCCAACATATGGAAAGGTAGCCGTCTTTGATCAAGTCAATATGGTAGCGACCACCACGCTGACCAATAGTCGCGGCAAAGGTGTAGATAATGCGGCTATTGTTATTGGTTGGCAAGGTTGTGCGTATGCAGGCCTATGCTATCCACCTGAAAAGATTAAAACCACCGTCAATATTGCTGCGGCATCGCAACAGTCTACGGTAAGTAGCGCCAGTACTGCTGCCAAAGAGTCCGCAACTAAAGATAATCTTGCGAATAATGCCCAAGAAAATCTCGATACTATGAATGGAGCTGTAGCTGCAAGTGCTACAACGATATCAGAAAATTTAAATGCAACTGATGCTAATAGCCTTACGCCTGAAGTAGGGGAGGCGTTGATAGATGACGATGTTATTGATTATGCCTTAATAGAGGACAGTTCTTTAGAGGGTAGTGCCACCAATACGATTTCTGGGGCAGATGGAAGGGTATTAGGCGACTCTACAAACAGTGCCAGTGCCAATACCAATGACAGTGCTATTGCTAATAACTTAGTAGAAAGTGACCCATTTGGCTTGGCCTCTCATCCTTGGTTGGCGTTAGGCTTGTTGTTTTTAGCCGGTCTGGGCTTAGCGCTGACCCCGTGCGTACTACCGATGTTGCCTATTGTTGCTAACATTGTCGCTCGTGAAAAAAACCCAACCGTCAAAAGAGGGGTTATCTTAACCACTAGTTATGCGATAGGTGTCGCTACTGCTTATGGTATTTTGGGGGCATTGATTGCGGTATTTGGTGAATCGCTAGGTATCATCGGCTGGCTACAAAATCCGATTATTTTAATCAGCTTTGCCATCGTGTTTGTGCTGTTGGCGCTCTATATGCTGGGTGTGTTTAGTATCCGCTTGCCGCGAGCGATCAGTAGTAAAATGCAAGGTTTGAGTCAAGCAGGCGACAGCAAGCTTGGTAGTACGGGCGGCAGCTTAGTGGCTGGGTTTTTATCTGCGCTAGTGGTGTCACCTTGTGTGTCCGCGCCATTATTTGGCGCCTTGCTTGCGGTCTCGACTATCGGTAGTCCGCTGCTGGGCTTTGTCGCTTTATTTATGCTCGGCTTTGGCTTATCCGCGCCGCTTATTTTAATTGGTGCGACCCAAGGCAAGATTATTCCGAAAGCGGGCGAGTGGATGAACTGGGTCAAGCAAGGTTTTGCCTTACTATTATTTGCAGTCGCTTTATTACTCATTGAGCGTGTGTTTATCTCACCGGTGATACTGCTAGTATGGGCGCTATGGTTTATGGTCGTTGCGACATGGGCGTGGAGCTGGCTAGGCAAAGGCCGGATGCTGACTCAAGCGCTTGGTCTGGTGGCTGGTATTTGGGCGGCTTGTTTGATCATTGGCGCGGCATTGGGTAATGATGACAGTCTACACCCGCTAGCGTCATTAAGCGCGACACCGATGTCTATCCAATCTATAGGTGGTCAATCTATGGGTGGTCAGCTGGCAGGTAATAATAATGCAACAGAGAAGACCGTCACGACGTTAGCAGAGTTGGATGCTATTACTGCCGCCAACCCTAAAGTCATCGTTGATGTCACCGCCGAGTGGTGTATTGAGTGCCGTATTATGGATAAAAACTTATTCCACAGTCGTCCGGCGCAAATGCAAGGGTGGCAGTTGGTCAAGCTTGATATCACAGAAACCACGGCGGACTCTAAAGCGATCTTATCGCGCTATAAACTATTTGGCCCGCCAGCGCTACTATATTATCAAGACGGTCAACTGGTCAGTCAACAGGTTGGTGAAATCGGTCGCCAAGAGTTTGAGCAAACGTTGACTGCACTTAATAAATAACCCAAAATCAATCGTTGTTAATTTTAAATACCAGTCAGCGCTGCTAAGCAACAGTCGCTGGCTTGTTTGCTTTTACCACCCTGACTCTATGATATGTATAGAAAAACCGACTCTATTGCTATGAACATTCCTAAACTCTCCAATACGGTTATAAATCAAACTCAGCACTTAGCCATAAGCTTACTTGCGGGTATAGTCTTACTCAGCGGCTGCCAACCTAGCGATTCTTTATATATTGACGAGCAGAATAACAGTCAATTCAATAGTGATACTAATGCATGCCAGAATGATACGATAATAAGCGCTTTTAAAGCCAAACAATCGGACCGTCAGGTCAAAGGCTGCGCGACTGTCATTAAAGTCTTGCCTGACGATGATAAAGGCAGCCGCCACCAAAAAATACTGGTCGAGCTTGATGGTGTCAGCCCCAAGCAGACCTTACTATTGGTACACAATATTGACTTAGCGCCGCGCGTGGCTGACGTGTCGAGAGGCACAGCACTGAGTTTTTATGGGGAGTACGTTTATAATGATAAAGGAGGACTGGTCCACTGGACACATCATGACCGTTCCAAAAATATTACTCAAATCTCACTAACTATATCTAACTAGCTAGATTTAAAATTTTCTTTCTGCTTCAATGCCATGCGCTACCTCTCGTTTGAGACTTAGACTGACTACGACTCCACAGACTTTTTTAATTGGCGATGGAACTCACCGACCAATGAGCGGGGTTATGCGACTGTTAAAATAACAGTCGCGTTATTTAAAATATTGATACTGGCGTTGAGATCGCGGTCATGTTTGGACTGACACTCAGGACACGTCCATTCGCGCATCTTTAGTGTTAATTCATCTTTGCCAAGGATGTGATTGCAGTTTGAGCAAGTCTTTGAGCTTGGGTAAAAACGACCGACTGACTTCACAACCTTGCCTTGCTCATTGGCTTTATAGATAAGCTGACGCTTAAATTCAAAGAAACCCAAATCACTAATGGCGCGTGACAGCTTTCTATTTTTAACCATGCCTTTGACATTAAGACTTTCAATCGCAATCACATCAAACTCTCTGACCAAGCTAGAGGTTATTTTGTGCAACGAATCCTGCCTGATACCTCTGATCTTATAATGCAAACGAGAGAGCTTGGTTTTCGCCTTTTCTCTGTTTTTACTGCCTTTTTTAGTGCGACTCAGGTTTTTATTGAGTGTTCTTAATTTGCTTAAATATTTAGCTAAGGGCTTAGGTGCTTTAATTTTGGTGCCGTCTGATAAAACTAATAAATCGGTAATACCAAGGTCGATACCAACGCTTTTACCTGTCTTGATAATCTTTTTAACCCTGTGGTCTAAATCAACTGCAACGCTGACAAACCATTTCCCGCCGCGCTTAGAGATGGTGGCCGCCATTATTTTACCGTCAAACCGTAAAGCCTCTTTCATGCGCACCCAGCCTAAATTAGGGATGCGAATGGATTTACCTTTAATGGCAAATTGGTCGTTAGAGAGACTGAATCTATCGTCTTTACCACGCTTGCGCGTGACGGGGTATTCAGCCAGCCCTTTAAAGAAGTTGTTATAAGCATCGCCCAGTTGCATGATTGCGGCTTGCGGGGCACATTTTGTCACTTCCGTCATCCACGGGAATAGCTCACGTTTAATGGCGTTCAATTCGCGTCTGAGCTTGGCTTGTGAGGGTCTGTTTAGATTTTTGGAATCAATCTCAATACCAGCCAATAAACAGGCGTCACGGTAGGCCTTGTCCTCTCTATATTGACGTTGCCACTCATGCAAGGCCCAGTTGTAAGCTTTCCGCGCCACACCGCAAGCACGGGCAAAATGGTTCGCCTGTACGTTGTTTGGTTTGAGTTCGATGATATGACCACGGATCATAATACTTGTTTAACCGCCTCTATTAGTTTTTGATTTTTCTTGCTGCGAGAACCGTAGAGCCTCGCTGAAAATACAGTGATAATCTCTAATACATCTTGGGCTAATTCTTGCTCAAAACTAAGTTCCTCGCCTTGATTGATAATGACCACCTTAACATCACGCGCCTCACATAGCATAAACACCAATTCAGCACCAAAGCGTAAAAGTCTGTCTTTGTGGGTGATTACCAGTCGCTCGACTTTGTTGTCAAGAATGTCGTCAAGCAGGGTTTTTAAGCCTTTCTTCTTATAGTTCATACCACTACCAAAATCGGTGATTGTCTCGAAACACCAACCTTGTTTGGCACAATAAAGTTCCAAAACCTGCGCTTGGCGCTGCAAGTCATCTTTTTGGTCACGACTTGAAACACGAGCATAAGCAATGGTTTTTCGGTCTAATTTTGGTGGTGTATTTAAAGGGTGTGGTCTTACTTCATTTAACTCATAACGTCTGTGACCATTTTCGGTTCTTTTGGCGACTAACGTACCATCTTCATCCCAACGTCTTAATGTCGATTGAGCAACCCCAAAATGCTTGGCCGCCTCCCCAATACTAACCAGTTTTCCCATAACCCTATCTCTTTATTGTTTTTTAATTTACTTATTATAGATATAAATGATTAGAATTGGTTATATTTTAGGTAACTGTTCGTAACCCTGCGGCGCGCCATCAAGGCGGCTGGATTGATAGCAATGGCGTGCGCTATCAATAGCGACCCTGATACTAATACTGATATAAACACCTACACTGATATAAACACCCACACCAAGCATTTGGTTTAACAGTACCTTTATGCTCATTTGTACTTGCATTAAGCACCGATAACGCTAGTATAATGCGTATGTTTTCATTACAATAAACTAACACTACTAGAGCGGCTATACTAACCAGTCATCGCCGCTTTCAATATCTTTATTTCTGTTATTTTGTAGCTTAGCGGTTATTTTAGCGGTTACGTCAATTATCAACTCAGTTACTTCAGATACTCTGCCGGCTACAATGCCAGTAAGATAAAGGACCTCTATGTTTGACCCCCTTATTTCTCAGCGTCAGGTACAGCGTAACAGCGAATCATATCAACGCCATAGCCCTAAACAAACCTGTCGCCAAACCATGCCGACTCACTTGAGTATTGCTGTGGGTATCGCCTTGAGTTGTACGGCGCTACAAGTACAAGCTGCCAACGAAGGTCAGATTTACAATGAGCTGCCTGTGACAGATGCGGCAATTGAGTATAAAGGTGATGAATCTCCGCAGGTTGTTTATGAACGTTCAAGCAACCCTAGCGTAGACCTTGATCGTAGTAAGTTACCCAGTAAAGCCTTTATCGCCCAGGAAACGCGACTGTTTTTTGAATGTACACAGGTGCAAACCAGTGCGGCGCGTTTGGCCTGCTTTGATAAAGTGGCAGAACAAGGCGAAATACCAAGTTATACCACCACCAAGCAACCTTTAGATCTAGCAAAAACCTTTCAAAAAACCATCTCAGGTAACCCACAAGTGGTACTCGCAGAGAATGTGACCGCTTTTGATGCGAATACGGTTGAAAAAGAGGCTCTACTGGTAAACAACAATGACGCGCAGATATTAAACGAAGTAGGCGTCACTCAAAATGATATCGAAAAATACTCGTCGCTCAGTCTTGCCTACGATCTGGATCAAAACAGTGAGCGTGGTACATGGACCATCAGACCTCATAATCCAAACTACGTATTGCCATTATTCTATACCGCTGATCCCAATCTAAGTCCAAGTACACCGTCACAAGACCAAGACCAAGACCAAGTCAATTTTACGTCTAATGATATACGTCAAGCTGAACTAAAATTTCAGCTGTCGCTAAAGAGTAAAGTTGCTGAGGATCTCTTTGATACCAATGCTGATTTGTGGTTTGGCTATACTCAGCAATCGCACTGGCAGGTCTATAACGAAGACAATTCAAGACCATTTCGCGCCACTGACTATCAGCCGGAGGTCTTTTTGACCCAACCGGTTACCGCCAATCTGCCTTTTGGTGGACGTTTGCGGATGTTAGGGGTAGGGGCAGTGCATCATTCCAATGGCCGGTCTGAGTCGCTGTCACGCTCATGGAACCGTGTTTATTTGATGGGCGGTGCTGAATGGGGTAAGTTCTCGATTGTACCGCGCGTGTGGGCACGAGTAGATGGTGGCGGCAGTAACGACGATAACCCAGATATTGAAGATTTTATGGGTTATGGTGATATCAAGTTCTTGTATGACTTGCCTGATCAAAAAAGCATTAGCGGTACCTTGCGCTATAATGCCAAAACTAACAAAGGCGCAGCGCAAATTGACTACGTCTTTCCGTTAACAGAGAGCGTTAATGGCTATGTACAGCTGTTTCAAGGTTATGGCGAGTCTCTCATTGATTATAACTATGAGAACACAGCGGTTGGTGTTGGTATCGTGCTGAACGATTGGAAAGGGTTTTAGTTTGCGATTGGTCAATACTTATAACGCTTTATGCGTGCTTTAGCACCTTATCAAAGCGGACTATGGCTGGCAGAGTATCTTAGTGTACGCTGTCAGCTATGCCGCGTTTATCGTAGCGAGCCTTTACTAAAGCCGTTACCCCATTCGTCAAACCCTGATTCTTTACGTACCGATTCATCACGTCTTAATTCTTTGCGTACCAATCATTCAATTATTGCCAAATTGCGCCGTAGTTTTAGCAACCGTTTTAATAGCGGTCTGCTTTGTTCACGCTGTCATAACAGCATAATGTGGTTACCCGAACCTTTTCAGGTTCATATTGCTGCTGGTACCACGCTGCCTATGCAAGCGGCTAGCTATTATGACTATCCTATACGTCAAGCCATCCGTGCCTTTAAACAACATGAAGATATGACCAAGCTACCGGTATTGCTGCACGTCTTACGTCAACTGCCGCGCCCTTCTGGTTGTCATCACGATAACAGTGTGATTGTTGCCATGCCAACCACCAACCAGCGATTGATCAAACGCGGATTTGATCCTGTCAGCATCTTATCAGCGCAATTGTCTAAACATTGGCAAATACCGCTATGGCAAGGAGTACAGCGCATTGATAATACCAGCAGTCAGCAAGGCTTGAGCCGTGCCGAACGCTTGAGTAACTTAGATAATGCCTTTGCGCTCACCGAGCCACCGCCTGTTAAGCGGTTGTTGCTGTTTGATGACGTCGCCACGACAGGGGCAAGTCTGCAAGCACTGGCGCGCACGATACTCACGCAGCCTGTTATGGAAAGCCCTTCTATTAACCAAACAGCCGCCGCCACTCCTGCCAATCCTTATCATCTCAGCGCTTACGCGCTTGCCCATGGCAGTCACTCATAAATAGCCGTAACCCCATCCGTAATATTTCTATCTGACCACAAAACGTGTAATCTGACTTTACACGCTGTTTTTCTGTATACTAAACACTACCCTATTGTTTCTAACTTGCGCTTGTAAGTACCATAGAATAGGTATGCATAGCAATATAGTGAAATGAAAATTGCATAATGAAAATTGCATGTAGTATAGTTATAAAACCCTTAAATATAAACAACTTAACGCCCATATATGATTAATAATTTGATTAATCTCATCATATTTTAATTAATTGGCAGTAGTTAGCAGTAGGATATTGATTTGAACGTATCTGTTAATAGATTAATACACCAACGCACAACCAGCTCAGGGTTTACCCTGATTGAGCTGATGGTGACTATTGCCGTAATGGCTATTATTGTTAGTATTGCTGCGCCTAGTATTAGCAACCAGCTTGCCAATCAGCGGGTTAAGTCAACAACTGCTACGCTAAGTAATGCTCTAAAAGAGGCCAAAATCGAAAGTATCATTCGTCGGCAGCCTATTACCGTGACTTTCGCTAATAACAATAGTGATGGAGGTACAATCAGTCTTACAGATACAGCTAATATTGCCAGTCATGGCTATGATGCAAAAAGTAAGATAGGGGCGACAAATACGCTAACTGGCACTGTAGCTACCACAATAATTTTTAGATCCAGTAAACACGTTGACGCAGGATTGACCTATACTATTTGTGATAGCAATAGCGCCGCCAGCCCTCGGCAAGTGGTGGTCAGTACGGTCGCGATCATTACCAGTCGGCTTGGCGGGACGTGCCCATGAGCAGGTTATCTTATCAGCGCGGTGTTGGCTTGGTTGAAGTGCTGGTAGCTGTACTATTATTGGCCGTTGCGGTATTGGGTTTTAGTGCATTACAGATAAACGCCTTAAAGGCCACTAATGAAAGCTTGGACCGTAGTCGGGCAATGAGTATCTCGAAGCAGCTATTAGAAAATATGCGCTTGAATAGTTTGGCTGCGGGTGAGTTTACTGAAGAATTAAATGAGCTAAATGAAAGTACCAATAATATTACTGAATACTGTACTAAAGTGGATCAGGCAGGCGGTAGCTTTGATAAAGACAGCTGTAAATCGGCGTCTTGTACCCCATCAGAGACAGCAGCCTTAAATTCATGGAAAGCCGCGAGTTTGGCATGTGAACAAGACATCATGCTAAACATGACAGCATGTCCAGAGATGGCTAATATTAACGCGAGACAATGTATCATTACCTCTTGGGGTGACACTTTACCTATCCTCAGTAATGCTGATAAGAATGCTTGTGGTACTAGTACTGGCACATATAAGCGTGGATCAAGCTGCTTAATAATGGAGGCTTATTAGTGAAAATATCATATCACTATGATTATAATAAATCTCAGCATGGATTTACACTAATAGAGTTAATGGTGTCACTGGTATTAGGGTTACTAGTATCAGCTGCTGTGATGCAAGTCTATATTATCAATATAAAGACAGCAGGTATCCAAGCCGGTGCCTCTGAATTGGTTGAGGATGCCACTTTTAATGTACCAGTGCTTGAAAAGAAAGTCCGTCTCGCAAACTTAGGCTTAGCTAATAAAGTGAAAGATAATCAGCCTGGTGCTGGTATTGTATTAACCAGTGCTAATAATGCGCCAGAAGATAAAGAGGGCAACAAGCAACTTGATAATCTAAAAAACCGAGAAGATATTGATGCTTCAGGCTTACCTAAGAATATTACAATGGGCGGCCAGCCAGTAGCTGTAGCACTACTTACTCATACCGGCGATCAGGTCAGTAGTGGGACAAAAAATGAATGGACAGGCGCCAGTAATTTTGATTTAAAAAGTGGGCAGCTGACTATCCAGTATCGCGCCCCACAAAACATGTATGACTGTGAAGGAAAATTAGCTTTAGGGCCGCGGCGAGTCAAGGTAGGTGGCGTTTTAGAAGCCATTGACGGACAGATTGTTATAGAACGTTTTTACCTAAGAGCACCAAATTCTAAGAAGCCTACAGAGCTTTCTCTATATTGCGATGCCGGTAAATATATCACTGAAATAATGGATGATTATGCTGAACAAAGTATACCAGAAAAAGAATTACCTACCTCCGTTGAGTTTGCAGCTAACAATACAATTAAAGACTTTGGTGACGCCGGTGCAGAAATTATAACCAATGTAGACTACTTCGACATATTACTCACGACTATGAAGGATCAAGCATTACCAACGACTGTGGAGGGTGATAACACCCTAAGATATTATACTGTTAAGGATTATTTGGATTTAGACTTAGAAGTAAAACCCGTCATTGTAGGTATTAAATATGGTTTGATTTTACGGTCAGGAAATGCCGTTTTAACGTCTGCCAGCCCATCTGAGTTCACTGTATTAGGTCAGACGTTAACTTTGAAAGATGGCTCAAGTAGAAACTATATGAGAACAGTAGTAGAGTCCGATATTACGTTAAGAAATGCCAGTTATCAAAATAAATGATCCAGATCTGATTGATTGAGTTTGACGCAGCTAGGTAGTAATACTATGAATAAAACCCCAAAATATCACGTTAGCCAGTCTCAGACAGGGGCGACCTTGATTGTGGTCTTGCTGTTTTTAACGTTAATAATTTTAGTGGGTGTCATTGCCGTACGCAATAGTATGACCTCATTGCGTTTAGCAACTAGTGATCAGATTGATACTTTATTACTGACGGCTTCAGATAATACTAATAAGAATATTGAAAACATTATTAATGAGAAAAAATATAAAAATGAGAGTGCCAAGCTACTCGGGCCATTGGGGTTTTTTGGTTATTTTATGAGTGTTGGCGCAACCTCAAATCGAGGCGATCAGGTGATATTTTGTTATCGTCCACGCGAAAGTTATTTTTTTAAAATGTCCGAAGCCACTATCCTAACCGCATCTAGCAAAAGCAGATTGATCGGAGGTGCTGATGCCACAGGAGGCTTCTGTCAGGTCGACAGCGCCGATGACTTTGTGAATGCGCGCCAGAATGTCATGACTCAGGTATCAGTAACGAGGCCAAATACACTGTCTGTGCCTGTATCGCCTTTTGAACACGTTCCTTTAGGTAAGACAATAACCATAGAAGATACGACCAGCGTTTCTCCCAGTTTTCGTATACATTCAACCTCATTTTTACCCGCCCTGTCCAATGCGTCAACAGATGAAATTACTGAGTGTCTGAAAAAACCGAGCGAAAATGCCAATTCCTTTGTCTCAGGGGTAGAAGAAGATAATCCTGATGAAAACACCTATTATGGAGAGACCCGTAATGAGTGTCTGACCAAGATTGGCGTGCCGGCTAAAGTAGTGGTAGGAGAAGTACAACTGGAAAATATGAATGAAACCGAGAAATGTATCGAATATGGCAAAGGTGACAGCAAAGTAAGTGATGACTGTCAAGAGCTGTTAAACATATCAGCGAGTGGTACGCCAAAATAGGTTGCTTGATAGTCAACATAGTCTCCTTGATAAGTCCGCAGTCCAGTCAAATCCATATACTAAGTATAGCGAGAGCCTCTATGAAAAATATTCGAGTTAACCCGTCATTATTACGGCAGTTTCGTCCGACCGCTATTACTCTTGCTATTTGTGCTTTGATGGCATCTTCAGTCACTATCCACGCAGGGACTAGCTATGATGGCTTTGGTAATAAAAGCCATAACAAACTTGGCGACTTGACCATCTATCAGGCGAGTGTTGAGTCCAACAAACCTACTTTGACCTTAATGCTCGATAAGTCGGGAAGTATGAGAGGCGATTATAGTTTTTCTGAGGATATTCCGGGACTCCCAAGTTATTCAAAAAAATATTTATATAGAATATGTTCAACAAGTAGGAACAACAACCGTAAGTGTGAAGATTATGCTTCCTATGAATATTATCTTAGTGAACCTAACAGTAGGGATATTCCAAATGGCTATAGAAAAGAAGGGTGGGACGATAGCAAATATACGCTTGGTGATTTAATAGGTAGAAATAACCAACCTTGTGTAGTCAAGAACTTTAATAATCAAGTAGTAGGCTACTCACCGTATATAGAAACCGAAACAGAGACTGGGAAAGGAGTGACTTTTGATTCCTGTGTTTTTAATGGAGAAAAATATTATGACCGTATGTCTACGCTTAAGTTGGCTATCCTAGAGCTGCTTGCTTTTGAGAATGTAAATGAAGATATCATCATGGGTGTTGGGGCGTTTGGATATAACCGCTATCAAGGTCAAATCAGAGTAGCCGCTAAACCTTTGGATACCACCCAGAAAAATAAGATTCATACTTTTTTAAAGGGCTTAGACGGCTCTGGTGGCACACCTATGTCTACAGCATTTACTGAGGCTGGTGCCTACATGTTAGGTAATAGTTCAGCGGGTGGTTACTCATCTAATTATTTTAGCGGTATGTTATCGACATCTGACAGTGCCATCGTAAAGAATGATACATATATCGCGCCAGAGACCCAAGAATGTGGTGCTAGAGGCGTCTATCTACTAACGGATGGTTTTCCAAATGCCATGGATAGACAGGATGTGTTAAAAAACATGATGGGCACAGCATTAAACACCTCAAGTCTTTCCTGCCCCAGTTCAGGTGGGCTACTACAGGGCGATAGTTCAGAAGGCCAATGGCAGTGTATGGGCGAGTTTGCCAAACAATTACGGACGAAGCGTCAAGTACAAACGGCAATGGTAGGTTTCGGTGCCGCGTTTAATACTGTCGATCAGCCTGCCAACTATACTTCAGTAGAGCGCACAATTGATAAGTTTAAGGATAGTGCCGGTAATGCCTATAAATATAATAAAAAATATTATAATTGTTCACAAATTTCAGCTAGTGCTAATCCTGATGCTCGTAATGCCTGCAACTTAGGAATGGAATCCGGCAAATATGACAATGTTGGTGGCTATGGGCAAGGCGGGTTTTATTTTGCTAAGGATACCAAAGACATCGTCGGTAGTGTCTTGTCTGTCATACAGGACTTGGAAGCGGATCTACCCAGTACGCCTGCCGGTACCATTACCATTCCGCAAGACCCTTTAAGCAGCTTGAGCGTAAAGCCCTATGCTTATTTACCGATGTTAGAGCCCAAGGTCGGTAGTGACTTATCCATATGGGCGGGTAATCTAAAAAAGTATAATGTCAATCAAGGGACACTATACGGTCAAGATAACAATAGACTGTATGTCGATAATGATGAAGATGGATTCCCTGATGACTTAAACCCAGATGCTCAAGATATCTGGAGTAAAGAAAACGCGACTATAGTCAATACTGCTGGTGATAGTATCAATGTAAACGATAGAATCACGGCAGGTGGGTTCTATGCCCAGCTTAAAGCCCCTAACGAAACTGATAACAGCACACGTGATGTGTATCTTGAAAGTAATCTGACTGGTAAAAATGCCTTGGTAAAGGTAGAGGTAGTCGATGGTAAGTTAGTGGGCTTTGATAAGCTTGACGATTCATATACCACATTAACCAAATTATACCTACTCAGCTTCTTAGGCTACGATGCCAGTCCAACCCCAGCTGAAGCGGAGCGTATTGACGACGAAGAAAGTGGCGTCCAACAAGCATTGGAGACTATTATTGCCACGCCCCCAGGTGATATAAAAGTACTAGGCGGCGTGATACATTCACGACCAACCTTGGTAACTTACGGCGCAAATATTAATGCAACCGACAAAGACACTGATGACGATGGTGTTGTGGATGCCGATGCTGGTATGGTAGCCAACAATGACGCAGATCGTAAAGACTATGTCATGTTTGGTTCTATGGAGGGCGCGCTACATATTGCTTCTGCTGAAACCGGTCAAGAAAGCTTCGCCTTTATCCCAAAAACTATCTTACAAAACCAAATGGCAGCTCTACAGCCGGGCAGTACCATAGCGAATGCGCCAGTATTTGGTGTCGATGCACCATGGGCGACAAAAGGCACTTACAAGTACGACTTTAGCAACACGAACGCCAACTCATCCGGTGAAATTATCGCTGAAGAATTATATGTGTACGGTGGACTGCGTCAAGGGGGCAAAGGTTTATATGGTCTCGATGTTAGTGAATTAGATAAACCAAAAATGTTATTTAGCCTTGATGCAACCGGTGACTATCGCGCATTAGGACTGGCTTGGAGTGAACCGGTCACTGGCAAAATACAAATTGGTAGCGGCAGAAATAGTATTAAAGACGTGATTGTCTTTGGTGGTGGTTATGATGAATGTTATGAAGATCCTACATTCCGTCTCAATGCTAATGATAATGAGTTTGCAGACTGTGATAAAACAATGGCAGACGGCAATGCGGTCTACATCTCTGATGCCAAGACCGGTAATGTATTGTGGTCTATTTCAGGACGTACATCAGGGGCGTCTGGTAAACATATCCAAGTACCTGAGATGAAGCATAGCGTAGTGGGTAAAATCACAACTTTAGATCGTGATGATGATGGCATGATTGATCATCTTTATTTTGGGGACTTAGGCGGTCAGGTCTTTCGCGTGGACTTACGTAATGGGCAGGCAGTTAGTGGTAGTACCGGTATCAATAATTTTACCCGCCGCGTGGTACGGGTATTAAATGTCAGCGGTGACGATGATAGTGGCGATATAGCTCAGTCCCTATTAGATCGTGGCTTACAACCGCGTTTTTATGGTCAGCCTTCAGTCAGCTTTCATCAAGATTCAGGTGTACTGTTTGCAGTAGTCAATATCGCATCGGGTGATAGAAGTAATCCACTGTCACGGCTGCGTAATGATATCCCAAAAGAAGCAGATCGCCTGTTCGGTATTATAGACCGTGATATCGCCAAACAAGGCTTATATGGAAAAGATGCCGCCGTGTCATTAACGACTCAAGGATTGACTTTAAATAATCTGACTAAGCTGCCTTATAATAAAGCCTCTATGGGTAGCAAAAGTAGCGTAACAGCAGCAATGAGACCCAACGCCGCCACCAAACAAGGTTGGGTATATCCTTTGAACTTGTTTGATGGTTTTAATAACATTAAAAACGTCAAATCTATGGGAGATGGCTTAGCCATTGGTGGTGTGTATTACATGACCGCTTATAGCCCAGAGATGCAGTACGATGAGGTTAGTGGCTGTGCGGCTCAAGTTGTGGGCGGGTCAGAGCGTCAGATGTATTGTCTACCTTATGGTATTTGTGAAGAGGACAAATCTATAAATGGCACAGGCGGCTTTGTAAGGGCAGGTAAAGGTATTCAAGAGCTGGCATTTGGTGCTTTTGACCCGAAAGACCCAACGACCCGCATTCTGTTAGGCACTCAAACCCTTACTGAGCTTGTGAAGGCTGATGATCGTATCAACTATGATGCCGGTAGAGACTTGACAGCAAATGGTGCAAAACTCGATACGGTATGTCCTGGTGGTAGCTGCGCAGGCACAAGCAACCCAAACAAACTAGGCGGCAGCGGCTCCGGTGGTGGCGAAGTGACCAGTTTAAGCTATCGACTATTTAATACACGCTGGTATGAGCAAACTGCGGAGGTAGTCGATGAGTAGTCATCGTAATATATCGACTGCTCTATTAGGTGCAAATTTAAAACGGCGCAGTAAGTGCTTAACGCCTCAGTCTAATACTGTAAAAACACAGCAAGGCTTTACACTTATTGAGTTGATGGTTGTGGTAATGATTATCGGCATCCTTGTCGCTTTTGCCTTCCCCAGCTATCAGCGTTATACAGTCCTCAATGCCGAAAGTGAGACTCAAGCTAAGATGCTACAGCTACAGATAGAGCTTGAGCGTTGGCGTTCGAGTGCATTGACTTACAAAGGTTTTGTACCGCAGCAAATTGAACAAGACGGTAGTGCGACTTATAGCTATGCAGATACAGGCACAGATAACACCGTTATTAACGTGCCTTTAGATAGCGATGATGACTACACTTATCGTATTACCTTAGTCGATGGAGATACCACAACACCTACAAGTCTAGTATCAGCTGCAGACGTTGATAATGTCACCGGTAGAACGTGGAAGATGTTTGCAGTACCCAATCCTGATCGTTATATTAAGTATGGTAATAAGCTTATGCTCACCAGTTCTGGGGTCAAGTGTATGACGACTGAGACTAATATCACCATCAAATCAGTAGATTGTGGTAACAAGACCAAGGCATGGTAATAATGACAGCAAATATTTTAAATATGAGCAGTTTAAATATAAATAGTAGACGCGGCTTTACCCTTGTTGAAATGATAGTTGTGGTCGCTATTATCGGCATACTAGCCGCTTTTGCTTACCCAAATTATCAGCAATACGTTATCAAATCTAAGCGCATCGATATGATGAGCGAGATGCATAATATCGCTACCGAAATCCAAAGTCAAAAACTAACGCAAGGTAAATATAGCAATACCTTAGTCACAGGATTGGGCGGCGACTATCCAAAGCAGAATCCCCTTTATAATGTCAGTTTTACGCCTGACCCGCTGACTTCCGAATGGACCATCACTGCCACGCCCAAAACTGGCACACAGATGGTAGATGATGGTAATCTCACTTTGAGTTATCTAGGTGTTAAATGTCGAACAACCGTGACTCCTTGCACCGGCAATAACTGGAACTAATCTTCAGCTATCATACTTAAATAACGCCTGACAAAAAATGTCAGCCAAGCTTACAATAAGCGCGAGTAACTTACCTAAAGTGACAATTATCAGCAACGAACAAGCAACATTGATTAATAAACAGAAATTATTATCATGGACAATTACTAAAAAAAATAAATACTGTCTTAATAGGTACTCAAGTAGAGTGGTCCTGTACTAATCGCCGCTTTTAATGGTATAAAAATCTAATAGAACTCTTAAGTTAAAGGTTACAACGCTTATCTATTAAGAAATCACCCAATAATACTAAAAAGTTGGCACATTATCTGCAACAATAACAACAAACCAGTCAGAAGGTTAAATAATTAACCTCGACTGATATTCAAAACTGGCAGACAGTTGCCAATACGCCAATGAGCGTTTATGATACTGTCGTTATTTTATCCCCAAGGAGTTCTTATGAACGCTCAAAAAGGTTTTACCCTAATCGAACTAATGATCGTTGTTGCTATTATCGGTATTCTAGCAGCGATTGCTATTCCTGCTTATCAGAACTATATCGCTCGCTCGCAAGTTGCTGAAGCCTTTGCTTTAACTGCTGGACAGAAAACCGCTATCTCAGGATATGCACAAATTAATGGCATTTATCCCGGTGCAGAGACAGTCCCATCACTTACTGACTTAGAAGCAAATGGTACCTACGCTAATTCAACTGTTGGTGCAAATGGCGTTATTACTGTAACTATGGAAGCTGCAGGCATTGTAAACGCTAACATCGCTGGTGGACAAATTATTCTAACACCACCTGTTCTTACAACTGATCCTACTACTTTTGATTTTAAATGTACTTCAACTGGAGGCACCATAATCGATCAGAAATACTTACCTAAATCTTGTTCTTCTAGCTAATATACTTATTATCTACAAGTTAATGATTAAAAGCCAAACGTAAAGTTTGGCTTTTTTATACCTTAAATATTGGTTAAATATTATTATGAATAGAGAAGAGTCTTTAGAAAAACAGAGTAATCTACAAGTATCTATCAAAATTATAAAACTTTTACTTAACAAAGAGCTATTGATAGGTCTATATTTTTGGTTGTTTATATTTGGAATGACTATAGGTGTTAGTTTTCATTCTTATAACGAATTTAGAATCATTCAGATCACATTGCTATCATCACTAGTAATATGGGCATGGTTTTATCACCAATATTATGTCACAAGGTTAGAGCTACTCTTCTTTTCTTATATCATTATTTCCAGTTTATTTTGGCAACAGCCTTTGTTTGTGATTACAGATATGCTGTTGGTTTATCTATTGTACAAAAGTTTTCACATTTTGAATTATCAACTTTTACTGACTAAGCTGATTGTATTATCTAGTTTATCTTTATTTTTATTATTGCCCTTGTCCTTATATGACTATATCAATACTGGTATTTATCATTCTAACTGGTATCCAGAGTTCTGGAATATTCGCGTTTATAACAGCTATTTCCTTGTCATTTCTATTTTCGCAACGTGGTTCTATATAACAGAAAAAAAATATCGCTATTACTATCTATTATATTTACTTTTGGCATTTTTAGCTGTTTTGTTAGATGGCGGACGTTCCGCTACGCTATCATACACAGTGTTTATTGCCACAATAAGTATATTATACCCTCGTGTTCGATGGCAGCTTATTTTAGTCTATGCTACGTCATGGTTAGCCTATGTCATGATTAGTTATATCGCAAGTATCAACGTTGCTTCCACAAGCCTACGGATAATGAGAAGTACTAGAAATGATCGCTATGAATTATGGATAAATGCTTTTCAATGCTGGTCGCAACATCCACTATTTGGATGTGGATTTTACCAGTTAGATAAATATCAACATATAGCTGCCCATCCGCATAATTTATTTATCCAAGTATTGACAGAAACAGGGCTTATAGGCTTTGGTTTCTTGGCCTTTATAATGTTTAAGATAGCCAAAAATATTGGTTGGCACTTGAAAAAAAACTACTTCGTTGTCGCTGCTCTTTTAGCAGTGAGTATTGATCTATCGCTTTCAGGAATACATATTTATCCAGTCACACAAATGGCACTATTATGGCTATTCGTGTTTCTATTAAAAAATCCGGAATTTTCTCACTCTCAATATTTCAATCAAAGTACAGCTATAGTTTCTTATCCAAAATGTATGGTTGCCTTGACAATATACGTAATAATAGCAATTTGGTTTATTTACTTAAGTGTACAAGCTCATTTATTTACTACTGATATGATGATGACACCGCCACGATTTTGGGAATATGGTTATCGATTATTTTAATCTATTTGAGTAATTAGAATAGGCTGAAAGTTTCTTTTGGTACATTAACTAAAAAAGATCAAATATCATGTTTGGCGGTTCTATCAATTATAAAACAAAAGTATGGGCAATAGTGGCATAATATATGCATTACATATTATATACAGTACTAGACAACTATTGGTAACCTGATATCGCCTATATTATCACAACCTTTAAAACATTCTCATTTCGATAACTCATTAACTAATCAATGTTTTGATTAAAGCTTAAGATTTGAATAATATAATTGCATAAACTATAGTGTTATTAATGAGCTGTTATTATTACAGTACAAATTTATCAATTAATTATAAGAGAATATTTATGAATAATCAAAAAGGCTTTACCCTAATCGAGCTAATGATTATTGTTGCTATTATTGGTATCTTGGCAGCGATTGCGGTTCCTCAGTATCAGAACTATGTGTCTAAGGCGCAGTCGACTCGTCTAATGGCTGAACTTGGTAGTTTAAAAATTATGGTTGATATATGCCTATTTGATACTAACGAATGTGCATTTGCCGTCCCGGCTACTAGCTTGATGGGGGCGCAAATATATACGGGTAACGGTATAGCAGTTCCTGCTCTCACTAATAGTAGACCTTCTGTAATCATCTATGCTATCGATGGTAGCGCCACAGTTTCAGGTATGTTTGGTACTGGTTCTTCATCTGTATTAAGCGGTAAGACAATGCAGTGGCATCGTAACCCTGCTGCTGCTGCTGCTGCTACTGCCGCTGTTAAAACTGCCGCAAATGCTGGTGAATGGGCTTGTGAAACTACTATTTCAGAGTCTAAATTTATTCCTACAGGCTGCAAAACCGTTACCGCTTTGACTGCTATTAGTGTGAAACACTAAACACAAACAGTTAATGTAATTGCTTTTATTGAGTTGATGATAAGCCAAGCATTTGCTTGGTTTATTTTTTGCTATCATATTCTCAATACTCACTCTATATGCTGATAAGCAAACAGATATGTTTCAGAACCTTAAAGTCTTCGATCTGATCATTGTGCTGTTAATAATGACTGTCTTTGTCATAGCGGGCTATTATTATGTCAATCCGTTAGCACGCAATCTATTGTGGCTACAGACTTATCCCGTCCGTGCAGAACTAGCGGTGGCTACGATAAGCTGTAGTGAGGACAGTCCGTCATGGCTTACGGATGTTTTGACCATGCAAAGTCGCGATAATAATGCCCCAGCCAATCAAATTGCTTATATTAGTCCGCAAGGTCAGCTACATCACTGCGAAAATGGTTATATAGGCCAGTATCCGCTGCTGTCTGCTGCTATCACGGATACGACCCGCTTTCGCTATGCGAGCGTCACTAAGTTATGGACAGCGGATGCGATTTTAGCCCTTATCAAGGATGACAGGCTATCGCTAGATACCAAGCTGTCTGACATCATCACTGAAATTGATGCGCCCAAAGACCCTAATGTTAATAACATTACTATCCGGCAGTTATTACTGCACCGCGCAGGCTTTAATCGTTATAGTGTGTTTGGGCATGATATGTTCGGTATTGGGCAGGCTATTTGCCCCGATAATTTAAAAGGACTTAACGAGATTAAGCTTGGGTTTATCCCTGATACTAAGACCAGCTATTCCAATCTGGGCTATTGTCTATTGGGTGAAGTTATCAGTCAACTGCATGATGATATGCCTTATAAAGAGGTGATAGCGCAGCAGTATAACTTTGCTGATAGCAGCTTACGCTTTATCTCAAACGCTGCGATGCCTGATGAGGTATCTTATAATTATGTTGAGACCGGCATTACGGGTGTTGGTGATATTTATACCGCCTTTGATTATGAGGGGTTGGCCTCGGCTGCTGGACTGTCAGGTAATGCGATCGACCTTGCCTATCAGGTTAAGGCCATGGCCGCTAAACCTGAGCCCAATATTTTATCGTTGGATACGGATATGCCCTGTGATAAAAGCCAATTTAGAGCGTGCTATGGCTATGCGATGTTTCCTTATCAACCCACAGCGCAGTCTGCAACAGTATTTTATCGAGATGGCAATCTATTGGGGCTATCGTCCTTAGTGGCTATCGATGAGCAAGGGGGCGTTGTGGCATTATTAAGTAATGGCACACCAAATAATGCACAACAGGGCAGTGATGGCGTTAAGCTGCTGCTATATGAGCATCTTACTAAAGCACTTTAAGGGTTTTTGTTGAATGAAAGTTATTACTACATATATTATGATAAATAGACCTCTTGCAAAAGTCATCGTCATGATGTAGTCCATGACTTTTGCAAGAGGTCCAATACATGAGCCTGCAGATATATTGATTGACGATAAAGCTTAGATTATAACAACAGTCAGGTTTGGGACTTTCCCAAACCTGGAGCCCATCGAAAAAACAGCTTAAGAGAGAACTTAAATAGTTATCGAGGTTAGCTTTTATATTCTATATGCCATAGTTGATTCGCTTCAAAAATATTATGGTTTACCACCTGTCTTATGGATTCGATATCAAATTCTCTTTTGTCTTCAGATAGTCGTAATACCCTTGGTAGACGGCTGATGCCTAGTTGTCCATCTGCTAATGCATAATGCCTATAGTTTTTATTTATAATTTCATCACATTCGAATTCTATGTATACCATACCTTTGTTTTGAGATTTAGCCATGCGCACAATCGATCTAAAAACTTCTTTTTTAAGGAGTAACTTCTCTTTATTAAGATCCTCTACCGTATATCTAGGCCTTCTCCCCAATGCAATTTTTTTCCAAAATTTTCCTTTTTCTTTGACTGCAAAGTAATTGCTGAGTTCATCTTCTAGTCCTTCAGCTTCTTTTATAGATACTTTAGCATCATGTGATTCTTCTTGAATCATGAGGAGTGGGTTACCCATAACTTCTGAACGTTTCTCTATACTTAACTCTTGAGAAAAAATAAAGTCATGAGATTTAGTCAGTAACTTTCTTAGTGCCATTAATTTAATTAACAACATTTCACTACTGTTAGAATACATGACTAAAGGTTGTAATCTAAAATCCTGAACACTCTCTATCATTTGCTTAAATAATTTATCCAAATGATAGGATAGATAGTCTTGATCATCTTTGTTATGAAGTAGGGTTTGAATTCTGGGTATTTTTTGAAGTATTAATACCGAAACTTGCTTTTCGTAAGTTATCATTCGTTCTTTTATAATGGCTTCTGTAGAGCCACCAACTTGTTCTAGACGTTCTTTTAGTAAGGGTTTTAAATATCTCTTACGTAGATTTTGGATTTCATTAATGAAACTCAGAAGTGTATCGGGTGTCCTTCGATCAAGCGTGTAAAACCGACTCATAGCATGAGAAGCATGGGATAGATATTGTGAATCATGCATATCCTCTTTTTTGATAACAACATGTGTCAGATAGACGTACTTTTCAACACTATTGCCACTGCTATCTTCATGAAGAAACCGTCGAAAAGAATAAGGATTCTTACCAATTTCATCCGTACTTCCAATTAAAAACCAGTATTTTTGTCCTTCTACAACCAAAAAATCTCTATCTTTCCCCTCATTTCTGATGAAAGAGGGTAGATAAGTAAATTCTTGAAAACTTACGTCTGATGAATCCCACTTCCGGAAGTCTTGACCTTGTATTTTCTGCTTAATAAAGACCTCCTTTAGGTATGATTTAATCATATGGGAGTCCAGTTTGCGAAAACTAGGGGAGACTTTTAATTTAACAGTGTCTATCCATTGTGCTAAGTCATATAAAAAAGCTATTCGTATTCTTTTACGATTTTTATGCTCATATAGCATATTGCGCATGTCTAAGTTATCTAAGCAACCAAATATTGCTTCAATTTCATCAGCAAGTTGTATAGCATCATAATACTCAAAGCGTGAATCAATGATTTTGGACATGTCTGATGCTATGGCAATTAAATCATTATTATGAGTTTGAATATCTTCCCTAGTTTTTTTTAAAGTGGCAGGACGTTTGTGTATTAGTTCTTCATTGGCATTGAGATAGATACCTCGAGGTGCTAGTATGTTTTTGTGCACACTATCTTGACTCTCTTTATCTAACTCTGGAAGGATATTTTGTATTACTTCACGCCAATCTGGACTTAGGCTGGGATCCAGAGATTTTAATTTATAAAGCTGATATTCAGAAAGGTCATGAATATTCATTATGTTTATTCCTTCAGAAATCTTTTATCTCGTGGATGGTATACTAATACTAATAGTAGACAAAAGTAATATAATTAAAGAAGGGGGAAGGACATTGCTCTTAGACCTCTTGCAAAAGTCATGGATTAAGTTCGAAATTAACCACACCTGCAAATAGCTTCATTCTCAAATAATAACGCTGACGACGATTGCGGTATCGTTGGGCAACGATTTCAAAGAGCTTAATCAAACCTATTTTGTGCTCAACTAAAATACGGAGCTTAGCTAAATATTGATTCACTTGTTTGCAATAGTCTAATAACTTGCCCCCTTTTGGTTTTTTAAAAGGTGTGAATGTTTGGTCATGGCGCTTGGCTATACCTTGATATCCACTGTCTGCTAAGTAGCTGGTGTTGTTAGATAACCAATCAGGACAAGTCTGTTTGTAAAGGCTAAAATCATGTACCGAACCTTTAGAAGTTTGAACATCTAGTATTAAACCTGTTTGCCAATGCACAATAACTTGTGCTTTTAAGGTGTGTTGCTTTCTTTTTCCGCTGTAATAGTCACCTTGGTTTTTTTTGGACGCTCAATCGAGGTTTCAGTGGCACCTATAATGACCGCTGACCAGTTAATATCATCAACATCTACGGATGGTCTTTTTTATTGTCTTAAGTTATTGTTTTAGTTGATATTAATATATATTTAACTTCACTTGGTAGCCGTTTTGGTAGCCATTAGCTTTATTTTTTGACTACTGGTAGCCATGGGGTAGTGTAATTATTTAGCAAATTTAGTTACTACTTGTCAGCCTTGCGAGCGTTCTTAACATTAACTATTATTTGTACTGGCTGTGGTTCGTTATCATGCTCGCTGTCTGCTCTATCAAGTCCTAGTAATTTAGCCTTAGCTAGTATTGATGCCACCATAGCAGACGCTTGCCCGTTCTCTTTGGCTGTCTGCCTTGCATCATCTAATTCGTTTATTAAGTCATTAATCGTTATCTTACTCATAAGTTATAGCCCTTGTGTGCTCATCGTTTGACAGCTCGCTCATCGACTGCACAGCATCGGCATTAACGTCTCTAATCTGTGGCTTAAGGCTTACCACGATATTGGTAACTAAGATCTAAAAAAGGTTCGGCTGCTTGTTTCAGCTGATTGTTATAAGTTGAAATATTAATCTTTGAATAGTCGCTAAGGCTGCGAGTAATAGCAATGGCTGGCATGATGATCTCTAATTGTTATCTAAATCATTAGGTAGTTTATAACCTTAATTATATCATGGATTAAATTATACCTATGTAAAAAAATGCTTTAATTGCTGCAGACACAAAAAAGGCAGACGATAAACGCCTACCAATACACTTTTATCCCTCTAATAATCCGCTAAAGTTGGTTCTATCCCCTTGTTTCTATGGCGTGTAGGTTAGCTTAGCAAGTTTAGCGGCTTTTACTGGTCGCTAATCAATAATAAGCTTAGGATTAACATAAACTAGGCGTTTACGGCCCTCACTCTCTAACCT
The DNA here is from genome assembly GCF_900182925.1 of Psychrobacter sp. LV10R520-6. Classification (NCBI taxonomy): domain Bacteria; kingdom Pseudomonadati; phylum Pseudomonadota; class Gammaproteobacteria; order Moraxellales; family Moraxellaceae; genus Psychrobacter; species Psychrobacter sp. LV10R520-6. Next base: position 3,092,807 of record NZ_LT900024.1, read on the forward strand.
AATATGTCCCATGCTTTCTAAGTCATCAAGTAAGAAGTTTAGCTTTTTACCTCTTAGTGCATTAGGTGCATGCTGTGTCACAAAAGACTTATTTAATACCGCTGGGTTATAGGCCTTGGCTTTGTCTATTAACCATATGCTTAGCTTTTCAAGGTCGCTATGTCGCCAGTAATTTATACACCCTTGAAGCCCTCACTCAGTTTAAAAAAAACAGCAAATATATCATGGCAAATATAATAGGACAGCCAATCAAAGAGCATGGCTATACTCAAACACTCTTTAAAAACTGGCATGAGGTTTTTGGTGATAGCGCCTATGTACTTACGAGGAATGACAGTACAGATTTGCAAAATATTATGCTATGCAATTTTGCCTGTCCGGGCAGTCAAAATCTGGCTCAAGCGGAGTTTTTTAATAAAAGTCAAAAGGTACATACCGATGATCTACCAAGACTGGATAGATATTATTATCGATCTATTGAGAGTTTGTAGGCGTTGGCTAGGTAGCGAGTGTTGCACGCGTAGGCTGCGGCTTTAGCCCAGCTCAAAACTTTGCAATATCATAATGCTGGGCTAAAGCCACAGCCTACGAGCCATTTAACGGAATGGCATCAAATTGAAAAGGTTGGGTGTCTTTTGTAGGCTGGGCATCTTGCCCAGCCAAGTAATGTAAGTTTGACAAAATGCTGGATCAAAACTGTAGCCTACGAATTAACTAGCTAAAATTTATAGAGTTTAAAATGCTGGGCTAAAGCCGCAGCCTACGAACCGTTCAGCGCAATGATGAAAAACGAAAAAGGCTAGGTGATTGATGTAGGCTGGGCATTCTGCCCAGCAAAATTATGCAAAGTTAATAATGCTGGGCTAAAGCCACAGCCTACGAGGCATTTAGCGTTATCAAATATCTGCAAAAGCCAATTGTTCTACCACATGCGGCATATAAGCGGTTAGCACCGGCTGATCATCAAGTCCTAACAATTCATAGACTTGTCCACCGATACCGGGGATTACTTCACCGGCTTCGCTACGCTCATCATCTATCGCAAAACATATAAATCTAAATTTATCCGAGATAGCATTCGGAAATTCAGCTTTCAACTTTTTTTCCGACTGCGTGTGAGCCACAGGCGTCAAGATAAATATATTCTCAATATTTTTTATGTTTTCTAGCATCTCAATCAAATTGGTGCGAACCACACAACTGCCTGACATTACCGACTTAACTATGATGATATTGGTAGCGGTCTCATATCCTGACTGGATAAATTTATGAACAATAGGCGCAACACTCGTCCGATTGGGCAACTGATAATGGTGGTTCCAAAAGACAGCAAGCTTAGTAGGTATGTTTTGGTCATGTAAAACGTTTGCCACACCGCGCTGCAAAAAGTCGGCATCTTCAGCAGTTGAGATAATCAGCGTCTGCCTAGATGACTGATGAGGCAATAGGGTAGCGGTATAAGAGGCGAGCAGCTCACCAAGCGCTGTCATGTGCCTGCGATACTCGTCAGGCCTATTGACACTGTCCAATAAGCCTTGCAGATGGCGTTTGGCAGCTGTCGAAGCAATAGGCGTGTAAGTGCGAGTAGTCATAGTCATCTTATATCGCTCCATTATCAGAAGAGCTTAAGTCTTTTTCGAGCGTGGGTTGGACATTTTGCCCAGCAGAACCATATTAATAATACCATGCTGGGCTAAAGCCGCAGCCTACGAACCGTTCAGCGCAATGATGAAAAACGAAAAAGGCTAGGTGATTGATGTAGGCTGGGCATTCTGCCCAGCAAAATTATGCAAAGTTAATAATGCTGGGCTAAAGCCACAGCCTACGAGATACGCATTAAAGTTAGTATTTGGATAAACAAAAAGGCTGGGCTAAAAGCCACAGCCTATATAAGATCATTTTAAATAATATCAGTTAAAAAGTATCAGTTTTTGCTTACTTCTCCAAATACTGAATTTTACCCTCAACACCATCCCACTTTTCAGAATCCGGCAAGCTTTCTTTCACTTCAGTGATGTTCGGCCACTTTTGTGCCAGCTCTTCGTTGAGCTCAGTGTATATCTCTTGCCCTTTCGGCACTTCATCTTCAGAAAATATCGCATTGGCAGGGCATTCGGGCTCGCATAGCGCGCAGTCGATGCACTCATCAGGATCGATGACTAAGAAGTTGGGTCCTTCATAAAAGCAGTCCACAGGGCAGACTTCCACACAGTCAGTGTGTTTGCAAAGGATGCAGTTATCTGTAACGACAAAGGTCATGGCGATGGCTACCTGTTATTGGTTCGGCGTATGAATAAAATAGATTGAAAATAAGGCGTATTTTAGCGCTTTTGCGTTCATTTAACAAACCTCTTTAACGATTAATGAGTTGCCTAAGGTTATACAGCAAATCATGGGCTTGCTTGGGCGATAAGCTGTCAGGGTCAATGTCGTTAAGTTTATCATACAAGCTAAGCATTTGTTTTTGTTGCACATTATTAGCCCATTCCTTTGCTTGGGCGCTGACGTTAGTGGTCGTTTCGCGTGCATCGTTGGTATAAGCGTGCTGGTGTTCATCCGTTGTTGACTTAGCTAAGTCAATTTTGTCATCAGTTCTAGCATCTGCCTTAAGCGTATCGGCCAGATAGCGCTTGGCATCCTCTAACACCGCGCTAGGAATACCGGCCATTTTGGCCACATGCAGTCCAAAACTGGAGCTTGCGGCGCCATCTCGAATTTGATGCAGCAGCAGTAGCTGCCCATCAATATCACTAGCTGCCACGTGTACGTTACGGATACCGTTATCGTTGCTATCCTTACTACGTGCCAATTGTGTCAGCTCAAAATAATGAGTGGCAAATAAGGTCAGGCAACCAATCTCTAGTAGCCGATTGACACAAGCATGGGCAATGGCTAGCCCGTCAGTGGTAGAAGTGCCGCGTCCGACTTCATCCATCAGCACTAATGATTTGTCAGTGGCCTGATTAAGAATGTTGGCGGTCTCAATCATTTCCACCATAAAAGTCGATTTGCCACCGGCTAAATCATCAGCTGAGCCAATACGAGTAAAAATACGGTCAATATCACCGATATGTGCGCGCGCTGCTGGCACGAAGCTACCACAATGGGCGAGTAGCACAATTAGAGCGGTCTGGCGCATATAAGTAGACTTGCCACCCATATTAGGGCCGGTAATCATCAATAACCGTTCAGGATGGTCGCTGCTACCGATTTGACAGTCATTGGCAACAAACTGGCTGGCGTGTTCAGGATTGCTATGATTCGTTGGATTTAAAGCCGCTTCAACGACCACGTGGCGACCCGCGCTGATGTCGATACTGGTTTGACTATGAGACAGGCTTTGCAATGGGCTCTGCAATTGGTTTTGAAAATTAAATTGATTTTGCTGGGCGTTATGGTCTTTATTGGTGTCTGCATTATTTAAGATATTGTTATTGTTATTGTTATTGTTATTTTCATTTGATAAGTCACTGCCTATTAAGTCACTGGTCATTACCGGACGCTGCCAGTGATAAGTAATGGCGAGCTGGGCCCAGTTGCTAAGCACATCTATCTGCGCGATAGCAGCGCTCAGTTGTTGTAGCTCAGCCAAGTGGCTGCTCAGAGTGGTGAGCAATTCTTGATACAGCTGTTTTTCTCGAGCCAGCGCTAAGGTTTGTGCACTCAGATATTCGGTTTCGACGTCTTTTAATTCATCAGTGATAAAGCGTTCGCTACTCTTCAGCGTTTGCCGACGGATAAAATGGTTGGGCGCATTTTTGGCTTGCATTTTTGGCAGCTCAAAGTAAAAACCACTGACTTTGTTAAAGCCCACTTTTAGGCTTGGCAATTGATGCGCTTGCCGAGTACGTTCTACCATTTCATCCAGCGTTGCTTGGATATTGTCATGTAAATGGGTGAGGCGATCTAGATCATCGTCGAAACCGGCTGCCAGCATACCACCATCACGAATATGCGCGGGCGGCTCTATAATAATAGCGCTTTCAATCAAGTCAGCCACCGCTTGCACGCTCGGTAACTGTGCGGGCAATTGCTGCATCAGCATCGCTAATAAGCCAGTATGTTCAGACTGAATACCGGATTCGGTCAGTAAGGTAGTGAGATGCCCGCTACTGGCAATCCCATCGGCAAGCTTGCGTAGGTCACGTGGCTTGGCGCTCATCAGGCCGATACGGCTGCTAATACGCTCAACATCACCGATAGTATGCAGGGTCTCACGCAGATCTGTTACCAACGTAGATTTTGCATTGTTGGCTTTATTAGCCTGGTCAGCAGTATTGTCTGCTGCTAATAGACTCGATATCGCATCTAACCGCTGATTGATACGCGCATGTTGACGTAACGGACGCTTCATTTGCTGAACTAATAATCGCCGTCCCATGGGGGTTTTGCAGTGATTCAACACCGATATTAGCGAGGTACCGTTGGCACTGACTGGGGTAAATAGCTCAAGGTTCTGCTGACTGTTGGCATCAATGATCAGATAGTCGTCACTATTTTCGACAATAAGCTGATTCAATTGCGGTACATGACGCTGCTGGGTTTGGCGAGCGTAATGAATAAGTGCGGCACAGCTGGATTGAGCCAGTGGTGCATCCGCAATACCTAAGCCATCAAGGCGCTGCACCCCAAACTGTTGGCATAGCGTTGCGGTCGCATGGTCACGGTGAAAGTCGGTTGCTGCTACTTCGATAATGGGGCAGTCGAGACGACTGCGTAGCCATAGTAGCCATTCCTCACCGCTGTGGTCATTAAGGGCTTCGCTAACGATACATTCACTGGGCGCAAAGCGTGCCAATACGGTCAGCATTTGTGCTTGTAAGTCATCTATGTTGTCGGAACGGGTATTGCTATCAGCACTCAGTGTTTGGGTGATTAAGGTCCCTGCTGCCAAGTCCATTTGACTGACCGCCGCTTGTAACGGCTGATTGCTGTTGGCTTTAGGAATTGAAATATCAATAGCAACCACAGTGGGCGTATGATTGGGCGCGATAAGTGCATCATCGGTAATGGTGCCTGCGGTAAGGGTTTTGACCACTTCACGGCGCATGATAGTGGCCGGTTTGGCTTTGCTGCCTGTATTTTTATCGTTGTTATTAACGTTATTAACCTTGCTGTCTTTCTTACTTTTCTCGCCCATGATTGGCGTATTAGTAGTGCCATCAGCCGACTCATCAATTTGCTCACAAACCACCACGGTTTGCCCAGCGGCAATCAGTCGCGCCATATAGCTGTCCGCCGCATGAAACGGCACGCCTGCCATCGCAATAGTGTTGCCCGCTTTATCGGTACCACGGCGAGTAAGGGTAATGTCTAATAGTTGGGCGGCACGCTTAGCATCATCAAAAAATAACTCATAAAAGTCGCCCATCCGATACAGCAGTAACGCCTGTGGATAGTTGGCTTTCATAGTTAGGTATTGCACCATCATCGGGGTATGGTCAGCCAAATAATAGACAGCATCGCCTATAGTCAGTTTTTCAGATTCGGTATTGGCTGACGCATTGATTGACGAGCTATTATTGGATAAAGAGTTATTCTGAACAGAAGGCTTAGCAGTCATGCACGGTCTCTCATAAGTCGGGGCTTAATAGGTTTTTTTGATTAATTACGCTTAAATAAGAAGGTTATTTATAAAATGGCTACAGCGTGACTGGGAGAAATTTTCGAAGCCTCGAAAAGTGACGCAGTCACACAGTAAGCTAGGAAATTTTCACCAGTTACGCAAGTTTATGACTCACATTTATTATATTTATTCACTATGTAAGTAGTTAATCTAATTTAAAAACGACACAGTGCTACTGGTATGAATTTTTTGCAGCCTCTGTCACGCTTGCGCACAGCAAGCTAGAAAAATTTATACCAGTAGCACGTTGCTACAAGTGACTCTTTCTTATTTTTGAACTGACTATGATTATTTGGCGTAGGCTGTGGCTTTAGCCCAGCGTTTTTGGCAAATTGTTACGATTGGCTGGGCTAAAAGCGCCAGCCTACGATAGCCCCTATTAAGTTGAGAGTCGCGTAAAGTAATGGCAAGATAAGCTCTATTTTAACATGACTAACCACGTTTTGACGTGGGCAAATATCTGCCATTTACCCTTGTATCCATCAGCGTCATAACCATATATAATGACGACACACTTAATTGGGTGATACTTAGTCGAGTGATAAAAAGGCGGCAGGCTGGCCTTTAATGACTTTGTGCTGATTATCGAATATTTCCATAGGTTAAAAATTATGTTATCAAAGATTGTAGGCAGTGTGGTTGGTACCAAAAATGATCGAGAACTCAAGCGCATGCGCAAGGCGGTCACTAAGATCAACGCACAAGAGGCTGGCGTGCAAGCCCTGTCTGATGAGCAGTTGCAACAAAAAACGGTAGAGTTTAAAGAGCGTTTCCTAAAAGGCGATAGCTTAGATGCGCTGTTGCCTGAAGCGTTTGCCGTCTGCCGCGAGGCATCGCTACGTATCACGGGCATGCGTCATTATGACGTGCAGCTAATCGGTGGTATCACTTTGCACGAAGGCAAAATCGCTGAAATGAAGACTGGTGAGGGTAAAACCTTAATGGCGACCTTGGCTATTTATCTGAATGGTATTAGCGGTAAAGGCGTTCATCTGGTGACCGTCAACGATTATTTGGCCGCCCGTGATGCGGATTTGAACCGTCCGCTGTTTAACTTTTTAGGCCTGACTGTGGGGGTTATTTACTCGCAGCAGCCGCCGCAAGATAAAGTGGATGCTTATCAGGCCGATATTACCTATGGTACCAATAACGAATATGGCTTTGATTATCTACGCGATAATATGGTCTTTAGCTTAGCTGAAAAAAAGCAGCGTCCGCTGAATTTTTGTATTATTGATGAGGTTGACTCCATCCTTATTGATGAAGCACGAACGCCATTGATTATCTCAGGGCAAGCCGAAGATTCGTCACGGATGTATGCGCTGATTAATACTATCATTCCGGTGCTGATTCGCTCAAAAGATGAAGAAGCCAATAAGAATAACGAAGAAGAAGACTTCTGGATCGATGAAAAGAACCGCCAGATTGAGATTAGTGAAAAAGGCTATGAGAAAATCGAGCGCTTCTTAATCGAAGTCGGTGAGCTGGGTGAAAATGAAAGTTTATATAGCCCAAGTCGTCTGCCACTATTAGCACACGTACAAGCGGCCATTCGTGCTCATCATGTGTTTGTTAAAAACGTCCATTACATTGTTGATGAAGGCGAAGTGGTCATCGTTGATGAAAACACCGGACGTACGATGCCTGGTCGCCGCTGGTCAGAAGGGCTGCATCAAGCAGTAGAGGCCAAAGAAAACGCTGAGATTCAAGCAGAGAACCAAACCTTAGCGACCACGACTTTTCAGAACTTCTTCCGGCTTTATAACAAGCTATCAGGCATGACGGGTACGGCCGATACTGAAGCAGCAGAATTTAAATCCACTTATGATCTAGATGTGATTGTGATTCCGACTCATGAGCCGATTGCTCGGGTCGATATGGATGATCAGATCTTTTTAACCAAGCTGGGTAAATATAAAGGTATCATCCGCGAGATTAAAGAGATTCAGGCCAAAGGCGCGCCAGTACTGGTCGGTACGGCAACCATTGAAGCCAGCGAAGAGTTGTCGTACTTGCTGGATCAAGAAGGCGTTAAGCATAACGTTCTAAATGCTAAGCAGCATGAACGCGAAGCAGAAATCATCGCCCAGGCCGGTAGCCCAAAATCGGTTACTATCGCGACTAACATGGCAGGCCGTGGTACGGATATTATCCTTGGTGGTAACTGGCAGTCGTTTATTGAAGAGCCGGAATCGGTCGGTCCGGAAGAAATGCAGCGTTTAAGAGTCCAATGGAAAGTGAAGCATGACCAAGTGGTTGATGCGGGTGGACTACATATTGTGGGCTCTGAGCGTCACGAATCTCGCCGTATTGATAACCAGTTACGCGGTCGTGCTGGACGTCAAGGCGATCCAGGCATGTCACGCTTCTTCTTATCGCTAGAAGATGACTTGATGCGTATCTTTGCCGGTGATCGCGTGGTCAATATGATGCGCTCTATGGGTCTCACAGAAGATGAAGCCATTGAGCATAAAATGGTGTCAAAATCGATTGAAAACGCTCAAGGTAAAGTTGAGAGCCGCGACTTTGATGCCCGTAAAAACCTGTTGAAATATGATGACGTGGCCAATGATCAACGTAAAGTTATCTATGGTCAGCGTGATGACTTGCTGGCTGACATGGATTTGCTAGAAGCTATTAAAATCATGCATCATGAAGTCTATAACGCCATGATTAGTCAGTTTATCCCGCCAGGGTCTGTCGATGATCAGTGGAATGTCGATGGACTGGAAGATGAACTTGAAAGTGAGTTTAAAATAACCATGCCGATCAATGATTGGCTGGATGGAGATCGTCGCCTTGATGAAGAAGGACTGCGCGCCAAAGTTATTGAGACCGCGCTTGAACATTATCATGGACGACGTGAGCAAATGGGGGAGCAAAATGCTGCTCAGCTTGAACGTCACTTTATGCTACAAAGTCTCGATAAGCACTGGAAAGATCACTTAACGCAAATGGATCAACTGCGTAAAGGCATTCACTTGCGCGGCTATGCTCAAAAGAACCCTGAGCAAGAATATAAGCGCGAGTCGTTTGAGCTGTTCCAAATGATGCTCGGGGCGATTAAATCGGAGACTGTCCAAGACTTATCACGTGTCCATATTCCGACCAAAGAAGAGTTAGAAGCGTTGGAAGCGCAGCAACGTTCGGATGCTGCACAGATGCAAATGCAGTTTGAGCACAATGACGTTGACAACCTAGCTGGTGAATCGCAACCAGAACCGCGCAATCAAAATCAAGGCGAACGCGCCAATGGTCAGATGCGGGTCAATGTTGCTGGCGGCGTGGCAGCAGCGGGCTTGAATGGGGCTGATGCTGAACCCAACCCTTATGCCAGTATGAATATTAGCCGTAACGCCCTTTGTCCTTGTGGTTCTGCGCTTAAATATAAGCAGTGTCACGGCAAAATCTAACGGTTGGCCCTTCGTAAAATATAAAAAAGTCCTTTTCTATTCGTAGAGAGGGACTTTTTTTGTAGTCCTCGCTTACAAATTCAACATAGGCGTAAATATGTGGACACGCTATAGTATTTAGCATCTTAATATAGGAGAAGAATATGAAACTAGGACCATTAAAACAACTACGAGCTTCTGTCTTAGTCACCGGTCTACTGGCCAGCGCCATTAGTCTTAGCGCTTGCCAACAGCAGCAAGAACCGGAGCCAAGTCTAGGGGACAGCATTAGTGCTGAACAGTCCGCTCCTATGTCAGCTGAGCCTGCTGAGCCTAATGATATGGCAGTGACTACCGAAGATGCCTCGTTGAATGAAGTGCAAGACGATACGGTTGCCACGGTAAATACTGGCGTGACCCAGATGACATATTTGTGCGCACTTGAGCTCAAAATTGAAGCGACTTATAAAGACGAAGCCAACCAAGTTTTTTTGGCAACAGACCAAGGGATTTTGACTTTAACTAAAACCAATGAAGGCAGTAATCCTGAAGTGTTTGAAGTGGCAACCGCGCTTGATGGCGGTGAAGGCTTTACCCAGTGGCGTGTCGCCCATGAAGACCGTGCAACTGGCGTAATGCGTATGGCGGGTGCAGATGAAACTAACGTCAACACTTATGAGTGTAATAAGACCTAATAAAGCGAATTATATATTTTATAGTCGGTACAATTTTAATATCGTTGTTTTAAACCCCTTTATTTTTTATCAGTGCGTCCGGCTTCATGGTCTAAAAAACCTTCCTCTGTGACCTCAAGCTCTTCGTGTTTGAGCTCGACTGCAATACTGTCCGTATGAGTATGTGTGGTCTTGTTGACTTCGACTTCTTGGACCGCATAAGTATCTTTGGTAATGGTAGCCACTTGCCGCGACAATATAATCTCAACCGGCTCATCGCCAATCTCAACTTGCTTACCATTAATCGTAACGACTGCCTTACTGTCTAGTGATGGCTCAACGTGGCGCAATATGTCCTTATCATCATAATTACCCGATAATAAATCCTGACTCTCAGTGTCATGATAGTCAGTTCGAACGGTGATATATTCTTCTACCAGCTCAATAGGGACCTCAATCGTCTTGGTACGAGAGTGCTTAGTAACAGTCACTTTACCGACATCCAAGCGCTCTTTATTAACAACAGGGCGTTCTTCTAATAGCTCTAGGTGGCCGATATTACCGACGTTACCTTGTTTATCGAGTGATGTATCTCTGGCTGCCACATCCTCAGGTGCGGGTAGTTTATTCTCACTACTAAGGTCAGAAATTTTGGCAGCTTTGGTGTTAGCAATATCAGTAGGAGACAGGGAAGGGTTGGCGTCATTGTTATTATCATCAGTAGTCATGATTTTATTCCTTATTATTAAGAGTGAAGATTATTAAGATTGAAGAAGCTAAAAAAGGCTATTTAAAAAAGGGTATTTAAAAAAGTAGGTTAGAGTAAAGATTCAATAGCATATATTGCATTCATGTCCATGCTGACATAAAAAAAGACCAGAGACGGGCTCTGGCCTTAATTTACTGAGCCAAAAGACTCAGCAGCTTGTTACTATCACCTTCATACTTAGCTATTTTCATAAGTTAGTGACAGATTGGCTTATTACATACCACGAGCGCGGCGTACATCATCGGCAGTGATATCATCACGGTCTACAAGTTCGCCTTCCCTGTCAACAACGTTGCCATCACGGTCAACATCTAACTCTTCACGCTGGATAGTTTCAACGATAGTTTCGGTATGACGTTCAGTAGTCTTACCAACGTTTACCTCTTCCTTGACATAGGTCTCTTTAGCAACACGCGCACGTTCAGCTTCTAGCTCAACTTCGATAGTCTCATTACCATCAACGTCACCGATATGGTGATCTGTTGGACGGTCTACATTGGTACGTTCAATATGAGCATGCTCTTCTTCTAAATCTACATCTACGTTCCGCTCTTCTGTTACTGCATGCTTACCGACTTTTACTAAACCAGCTACGATACGGTCTTTATTAACGGTTAGACGTTCTTCTAACAGCTCAAGCTTATTCGGTGCATCATAGTGAGTGTCTGTGATTTCCGTACGTTCTTCAGCAGGTACAGAATCAGCAACGAACGCTTTACGATCATTTTCGTGCTGCTCTTTATAGCTGTACTGATAGTCATGGTCGTATACTTCCATGGCATCTGCTTGTGCTTCGGTTAAGCTATCGAAGAACACGTCATCACCAACGATACGAGCCAAACCTGCGGGTACTAGCACTTCTTTCGAGCTGAACCAACCGCCTGCATCTACGATTAAATAACGGATACGGCCAGTAGTGTCTTCTACCAAAGCACCATCAATCTTACCGATTTTTTCTTCATTAACGCCGTAAGCAGTTTTACCTGTTGGGTCATAATAATCGTCACCGATTAGGTCACGATGGGTAGCTTGGATGTCTTGTAAACGAATCAGTTGGCTCATTATTGTCTTCCTTTTATATGAGTAAATGTGTAAGTGGTTAAAAGTAAAACTCAAAACAATAGCGCTAAACACTAACGCTAATTGTAAATATGTCGTTGATTGCCTGGTTTCAAAAGCTCGATGTTGAAAGCTTGTTCAACACTTAGCAGTAGTTTGGTATTCTGATATTTCTTACCATTACAGTTAGGAAAAATATAATTGTTAGGATATTTAATAACTATAATTAGCCGCTGCTGCATCAACTTATAATTATCGTAACACCTGATTTTTAAATGAGATATATAAGGGAGGTAGCAAAGTGTGCATCTGACGTAAATGCGTGTAATGGACTGTAAGTAGCCCAACATCGTCTGGGTATAAGTTAACGCTTTCTTATGTTTATAAATGTTTCTTACACATTTTTAATTTATAAACACAAAAAAACCGCATTGTATGCTGACAATGCGGTTATGTTTACTTTTGAAGGGTAAAGACTTATAATTTTAGACCTGTAGTCAGTACCAAATAAAATGGATACACATATGATTTCGTATAGCGGGAAAATTTTTCTAGCTTGCTGTGCGACTGCGTCACTCCAGAGGCTTCGAAAATTTCTCCCAGCCATACTGTATTCGTTTTAAAGTAACTCAACTATATTAAATTATCTCAAACCAATAAGTCTTGATAGAACGCGTTATGTATTAAGTCTTATATTAAGGCTTACATTAAGTCAAAGCACTAAGCCAGTTCAATAGCAACCGCAACCGCTTCACCGCCGCCGATACATAAGGTAGCGACGCCCTTTTTGCTACCTGTACGCTGTAGTGAGTTAATTAATGTCACTAAGATACGCGCGCCAGAGCAGCCAATCGGATGACCAAGGGCACAAGCACCACCTTCGATATTGACCTTAGCGTGATCAATATTTAGCTCATCCATCGTAACCATAGTGACCATAGCAAAAGCTTCATTAATCTCCCACAGATCCACATCTTCAACTGACCAGCCAGCATTGGCTAAGACTTTTTCAATGGCACCAATCGGAGCGATGGTAAACTCGCTTGGATGACGTGAGTTTGAGGCAGTAGCAATGATGCGCGCTTGGTACTCTAAGCCTTCAGATTTGGCTTGTGATTCTTTCATCACGACCACAGCCGCTGCGCCATCTGAGATGGAGCTGGCATTGGCCGCTGTGATAGTGCCGTCTTTTGCAAAGGCTGGACGTAGGGTGGGGATACGCTCAGCATTAGCAAGACCGGGCTCTTCATCGGTATCAACCGTTTTTTCGCCTTTACGGGTGCTAAAAGTAACCGGCTCAATCTCAGTTTCGAAATGGCCGTCTTTGATGGCTGTTAGAGTGCGATTGAGTGATTCAATAGCGAAGTCATCCATCTGTTCGCGCGTGTAGCCTCTCTCATTTGCCAAATCTTGCGCAAACTGTCCCATTAATTTGCCGGTTTCGGCATCTTCTAAACCATCTAGGAACATATGGTCTTTGGCTTCTTTATGACCCATACGATATCCAGTACGCGCGCCTGGCATAAGATACGGCGCATTGGTCATAGATTCCATACCACCAGCAACCGCCACATTAAAGCTACCGGCTTTGATGCCATCGTGTGCTTGCATGACGGCTTTGAGACCTGAACCACATAACTTATTAATGGTTACCGCACCTGTTGCATCAAGCAAACCGGCTTTACGCATGGCTTGACGGGCAGGACCTTGACCAAGACCAGCGGTTAAGACACAGCCCATAATGACTTCATCAACGCTATCGGCACTGACACCAGAGCGTGCAACGGCTGCTTTAATGGCTGCTGCGCCTAAATCAGAAGCGCTCATGTCTTTTAGTACGCCTTGAAAACCACCCATCGGCGTACGCGCGCCATTAATAATTACAATTGCATCATTTGACATCGTTATTCATCCTTGTTTGTTTATTTTAAATGAAAGCTAAGTATTATAATACGTACGGGTTAGTCAAAAATCAAGTCGCTAGCTTAGTAGTTAACAAAGCAATCATCAATTAAGTGCGCTGGTTAAGTCAACTTGTTACGCCAGTTCATCCAAACGAATACGAACCACTTTATCAGTAATAGTCTCTAGCTTTTCAATTTTTTCAATCGCTAGGTTCATTTGGCTTTCAACTACCGGTAACGTTAGAATAATTACGGGTACTTGTCCCAGTTTATGGGCAGGCTTTTGTAAAATCGCATCAATATTGATGCCCGCATCACTTAAAATACGAGTGATGTCTGCTAGTACACCAGGATTGTCATAAGCATGAACGCGCAGATAATAGCCCGTTATCATCTGCTCTGCGCGTAGTATCGGCGTGTCAGAGAGCTGTTCAGGAATAAAAGCCAAATGCGGCACATGGTGACCATTATTGCCTGGATTATTAGGGTCGTTGGTATTCAAAACCCGTACCAAATCCATGACATCAGCCATTACCGCAGAAGCCGTTGCGCCTGCACCGGCGCCATCACCATAATAGAGTGTTTGTCCAAGCGGATGCGAATTCACCAATACCGCATTTTTTACGCCATTAACATTCGCCAGCAAGGCATCTTGCGGAATCAAGGTAGGGTGTACGCGTAGCTCAATACCATCGTTTTCATTGTCACCTTCATGAGCACCGCGACGCACCGCAAAGCCAACGTGCTTGATACGGTAGCCAAGCTCTTCAGCATAACTAACATCTTGCAAGGTGATGTTCCTGATACCTTCGCAGTAGACTTTATCAAACTGTAAAGGAATACCAAAAGCAATAGAAGCGAGGAGTGCCAGCTTGTGCGCTGCATCAATCCCTTCAACATCAAAGGTAGGGTCCGCTTCTGCGTAACCAAGCTCCTGAGCCTCTGCGAGCACATCTGCAAACGGACGACCTTTATCACGCATTTCAGTCATGATAAAGTTGCCCGTACCATTAATAATCCCCGCTAACCAGTCAACTCTATTAGCGGCCAGCGCTTCACGCATGACTTTAATAATCGGAATACCGCCAGCAACGGCTGCTTCATAAGCGACGTGAACGTTGTTTGCTTCGGCTAAGGCAAAAATCTCATTGCCATGTTCAGCCAGTAGCGCTTTGTTAGCCGTGACCACATGTTTGCCATGTTTGATGGCATGCATGATGACATCTTTGGCGAGGGTGGTGCCACCAATCAATTCGATGACAATATCCGCGTTATCGCTGGCAGCGGTGGCCATTAAATCACTGTTTTGGATAATATTGGGATCAATATCGTCGCGTTGACGGCGCGTGCCAACTTGGGTGATGACAATATCGCGTCCGCTGCGCCGTTTGAGTTCGTCTAAGTTATCGTTTATTAGATTGACCACGCCAGTACCGACGGTACCTAGGCCAAGTATCGCTAGTTTGATGGATTTACTCACAGTATCCTCAAGAGATTAAATGGGTGGATAAAAAGATGGATAAAAATGTGCTGCTGATCTTGCATAGCGCTTTATCGTATCATACCGACATGCGCTTGTTGCGTCTACTCAATGTCGCCAACGTCGGTAATGTAACCCATGCCGCATGCAGGTGATAAGTTCGCGTTACGGCTACTGTTAGTTAGCGCCTACGGCTTGTGCCAATTGCGCTGCTGGCAGATAACCACCCACTTGCTGTCCGGACTCAGTAAAGATAGCAGGCGTACCGCGCACCCCTAGGCTTGCACCCAATGCCATTTGTTCTTGAACAGGGTTACTGCAGCTAGGCGCTTGCACGTTAGCGCCTATTTTGGCTTGATCCATCGCGGCGTTACGATCTTCACTACACCAAATAGCTTCCATCTTAGGAATGGTCTCTTGGCTACGTGGCCATGCCAAATAACGCACTTCAATACCGCGCGCATTGATATCATCCATCTCTGCATGCAGTTTACGACAGTAGCCGCAATCGGCATCCGTAAAGGCATAAACCACTGATTTGGTCACGCCTTTTGCAGGATAAATAACCATGTCTTTTTTGTCGACTGATTTTAAAGCTTCTTGTGCGGTATTGGCGACCAATGCGCCACTGATATCGACTGGTTCACCTTGTCCAACAGCAATGATTTGCCCTTGAATAATATGCTTGCCTGACTTATCGGTAAAAAATGCCGGTAAATCTTCAGCAGTCACCCAATAAATACCGTCCATGTCCGTTGGTACAGCAGAAATAATGCTTTCTTCAATACCCGATATTTTCAAATTGGCTTGCAGTGCTTTAACTACCGCGGCATCGCTACCCGCTGAGGCAGTATTTGTAGCCGTACTAGGGCTGGTTTTAGCTTGGGCGCTATTAACGATGCTGGTAGCATCAGCGGCATTGTTAGAACAGCCAGCGGCAACCACCACTAGCAATGCACTCATCATGACATGAGACAGCTTATTACGAGCAAACTTGTTCTTAGCAGGCTTATTCTTAGAAAGCTTAGCGGTAGACTTTCTAAGGCTAAAAAATGGAGATAAGGGCATATGTCGTTTCCTATAGGCAGGCGCGCCTAATCATGAGTTCGTTATAAAAAAGTGCGTTATGAAGCGTTTGACATAGTACTTAACATAGTAAGTGTGAATATATGGCGTAATAAAAGTGGTGACCTTTTATACTTTATTGATAACAAAAGATAAATGCTAATAGGCACTATATTAACATATTTTTGTAAATAGCAGCCAAAGGCTATTTCCTAACTATTTTAGATATATGAACGGCTAATAAACGTTAAGCCATGGCAAGTAAGATACATTTGTACTATTTCATATCGTCCTTGGTCTAGGTAATCTACTGCTGATAACACCATTACTATGACACTTTATACAAAGTATTCTGTCGACCCTTTTTTATCGACCCTTTATAGAAATTATTTTAGATTTATTCATTTAAGCGAATTGTCGCTAAGGAGACCCCATGGCAGGTGCCAGTTTATTACTATTGCTTGATGACATTAGCCTATTGATGGATGATGTATCTGTCATGACTAAGGTGGCGGCTAAAAAAACAGCTGGTTTGGTAGGCGATGACTTAGCACTCAACGCCGAGCAAGTGACTGGTGTCAAGCCAAGCCGTGAGCTACCTGTCATTTGGGCAGTCGCCAAAGGCTCTTTTATTAATAAACTGATTTTAGTGCCAGCTGCTTTATTAGTAAGTACCGTCTATCCACCGTTAGTCACGTTATTGTTAATGTGCGGCGGGCTGTTTTTGGCCTATGAAGGGGCGGAGAAGGTCATTCATAAGTTTTGGCCTACCTTATTGCCGCATGATGAAGAGCAAAATGCGCACCGGCAAGCCAACGCCGATGAAACGGTCGATTTGGTCGCCTTTGAAAAGCAAAAAATAAAAGGGGCGATTCGTACCGATTTTATCTTATCAGCTGAAATATTAGTCATCTCTTTAGGCGCAATAACAGCAGTCGGGGCCGGTATCTTAGAAAAAGCGGTGGTACTATCGATTGTTGCTATTGTTGTGACCGTCGGTATTTATGGCCTAGTTGCAGGCATTGTAAAAATTGATGATGCAGGACTACATTTGATCGAGAAGCCAAACGCTAGTGCTGGTACGCGTAAGCTTGGTGAATTCATGCTGGCTGCTGCCCCAAAACTAATGAAGTTTTTATCGATTGCCGGTACGTTGGCCATGTTTTTGGTAGGTGGTGGCATCTTAGTGCACGGAATTGGCTTTTTAGAGCATGGCGTAGAGGATTTAGCACATTTAACAGGGATTTTTGAGAGTGCGACCACTATGTTATTAAATGGCTTGGTTGGTCTAATTGTCGGTGTAATAGTGGTCGCTATTATTACTGTCATTGGTAAAATACGAAATAAAGACCAAGATGCTTCTTCTGCGCATTAATCAGAGGCCATTAATCAGCAGGCCGTTAAAAAATTTCAATCAAGCATAAAAAAGCCCCAAAGTTGCTGACAACTTTGGGGCTTTTGCTTGTACGTTGCTTTTAGTTTTTAGCCATTAGCTTTCGCTATCTGAATTACCAGGCTCTATTTTTTCAGCTTGCGTGGGTTTTTTATGGTCAGTCTTAGGCTTACGACTGCGCGCCTTGGGTACTTTAGGCGTGGTCAAGTTAAACATGCTGGTTTGTGGCAATAGTTGCTCGGCCACATTTTCGATCATGTTCTTATAACTGGCGATGGTCGTTTTTGACTTACCCGCTTGATTGTCCTCTTTTGCAGAGTCCTCTACCATAGACTCATCATCTTGAGAGAAATCAGCTTGCTCAACGTCCGTCTGTTCGTTAGTTTGTTCAGCCGTCACTTCCTGATCTTGATCAGCCTGTAGCAGGTGCTCGCTATCAGCACTGATATCATCTGCTTGTACTTCACTGGCTAATGCGGTTGCTTCAACATCATGGGCATCGACTTCATTAACCGTTTCAGTAGATACAGTGTCAGTAGCATCTTGAGGCTGAACATGGTCTTGACTGTGTGGCTCAACCTGCTCACTAGGTACATTATTACTAGGTACATTATCACTAGGAATATTGTCACTAGGAATATTGTCACTAGGAATATTGTCACTAGGGACGCTTAATGTTGCCTGCTCCTGCTCCTGCTCTTGTTCTGATTCATTATAGTCAGGATGCTGACCTCGTGGATCATTGCTAGCACGTTTGTTAACCGCCCGTGGTTCAACCGCTGTTTTACCTTGCGCCGCTGCAAACTGGCTGACGGCTTGAGTCATGGTCTCAAAGCGTGCCAAATAATCCGCCGCTAGAGGTTGATAACCGTAGTTACTAAAAGTGAAGGTGCTGACATCAAAGCGGTTTGCATTAACGTCGTCACTATTCTCTTCACTATCTGTAGTACCGGCAACTCCCGCATTTAATGCTTGCTGAGTATGGATAGCAATGGCGTCAATAAAGCTGTGAATCACACCGTCATCTGCCAAGCGAGCTTTAGCCTCTGGTAGGATAGTATGAATAAACTCACCAACCGTACCACGTATAGTCGGTACGTTCGTCACTGCTTGCTCACTTGCTGGTACCACTGGTGTCGCTATTGATTGAGCCTGCTGAAGACGGACAATGCGCGGGTCATTACTGGCTTGACCAAACTTACTGGCAGTCACGTAGTGTTTAGCAAACAACGCATCATGAGTAAGCTCGAGCGCAATATTACTACTACTAGAGTTACTATCAGCGCTATTGTTCAAGGCGCTGTCGTTAGCAACCGCAGCCGCATTCTCATTACCCGTTTGCTGAGTTTCAGGAGCCGTTTGTACGGTATCTGACTCAGCCTCAGCTGCTACTGGCGTTTGGCTGTCAGTACTAGGCTTAGATGTTGGCTGCTCATCTACAGACGGTTTACGGTCATTAGTCTGGCGGTCGTTGTTCTGATTGCCGTTGACTTTATCGTCTTTAGGAGCATCAGACTGTGCCTGGTCCTCAGTAGTATTGGCCTGATTAGCACTAACTTCAGTAGTATGAGTCTCAGTAGTAACCGCCTCATCAACAGTAGGCCTAGTGGTATCCGCTTGCGTGCTGCTTACAGAGTTACTATCCGTATCCTCTGTTTGTTTATCAGCATGCTGTCCACTAGTGTTTTGTTTGTCACTACTCTGTTTATCAGTACTTTGCTGAGCAGCGTTATCGTTTTTACTATTTTTAGAGGTATCTTCTTTAGTAACGTCACGTTCAGCACTTGGTTGATCAGTAGACTGGCGTGTCGCTTGCTCAGGCTTACTATCATCTAAAGATAGATGCACCACTTCTGGTGACTTCGCCTTAGTTGTGGTTTCGTTGACTTTTAACACCACTTCATTGGGGTCTTGATTGCGGCGAGCGCTTGGTTGGCTATTTTGCTTAGCGTCCGCAGTTAATGTCTCGCCACGTTCAAGCTTGCCGCGTGAGCCACGTTGACTGTGCGGCTTACGTTTAGAACGAGTTTGCTCATCGCCCGAACTGCTGTCTTGCTGATCTGCGTCATTGCGACTACTATTATTACGTTCAGTGGTACTACGTTCAGTAGCATTACGCTCGCTATCGTTACGTTCGTTATTATTGCGTCCATTATCTTGACGATTGTTACGGTTACGATCGCTACTGCGTCTATTGTCATGCTGACGTTTGTCTTGGCTATCAGACTGTTTGTCTTCATTACTATTAGTGTCATTACTGTTAGCAGCACGGCTATCTACACCACTGTCTGTATTGCTGCTATCACTATCGACCGTCTCATTACGCTGGTCTTTTCTTTGATGCGGTTTTGAAGATCTTGACTTACGGGGCTTGCGTCTTCTTCTATCGTCCGCATTGTTATTGTCATCATCATCGCTATTCGTACTGGCATTGGTACTGCTGTCAGTATTGTTATCAGTATTGCGACGGGGTTGCTGACGATTGGTATTACTATCTAATTGTTGACCTGACGGTTGACTGTCATTTGGCTGGCTGGTTTGTGGCGCTGATGAACTCTGGGCGCCATTCAAGGCATTGTTATCGACTTGTCCAAACGAGCCTAAGCTTTGCCCGCCATTGTTTACTAGCGCTTCGATGGCCTCAGCCGCATCGCGACTACTGACGCTGTTCGACGTTTGTGCTTGCGGAGCTTGAGCGAACAAATTGGACAACCAAGCGACTGCTTGCGGTTGAGCCGCAGTGACTTCGCCCGTAGACTGAGCAGCTACAGGAGCAGGGGTAGAAGGGGCGTTTTTAGCATGGCTGCTTGAAGCATTGCTATTTTGCGCTGCATGAGTAGTAGAGGCTGGTTCGTTACCACTATTATTACTGCTATTACTACGTTGGTCGTTGCTATTATTGACGGTGGTGCTTCGTTGACTGGTATTTGGGCTACTAGCGCTTTGGCTATTGTGGTTCTGATCGCTATTTTTCTGCGGCGCGCGGCTGCTCTGCTGACTGTTTGAGCGGCTATTTTCAGTATCTGTTACTTGACGTGGCTGGCGAGTTGGCTGCTGTTCAGGACGTTCTTTTTCAGCGGTTTGCCAGTCAACATTATAGCCAAGATCGCTGTGTTCTTGTTGCTGAGTGTCGGTAATACGCTCATAGCTTGTTGGGGCAAAACCATCACGGTTAAAATGCAATTTAAAGTTAGGTGATTCTAAATGTGCATGCGGCAAGATAGTAATGCGGGTACCACTGTCTTGTTCAAGATAAACCAAGCTGTCGCGTTTTTCATTTAATAAGAAGGCTGCGATATCAGTCGGTACTTCTGCTTGGACTTCCCCTTGGCGCTCTTTTAGGGCGATTTGTTCGATTTGACGCATAATCGATAGCGATAATGAACGCAAATCACGAATCATGCCGTTACCATGACAGCGCGGGCAAATATAGCCGGTCGACTCTTCTAATGAAGGGCGTAGACGCTGACGGCTCATTTCCATCAAGCCAAACTTAGAGATATCGCCAAACTGGACGCGCGCACGGTCATATTTAGTGGCATCGATTAGACGTTTTTCGACCTCTTTTTGATGCTTATTGTCATTCATGTCAATAAAGTCAATGACAATCAAACCGCCCATATCACGTAGACGTAATTGACGAGCAATTTCATCGGCCGCTTCTAGGTTGGTATGGTAGGCGGTCTCGGCGACGTCTGAGCCTTTAGTCGACTTAGCAGAGTTAATATCGATCGAGACTAGCGCTTCGGTTTGGTCGATGACGATTGAGCCACCTGATGGCAAACGAACTTCACGCTGGTAGGCGGTTTCGATTTGTTTTTCGATATTAAAACGGGAAAACATGGGCTCGTAGTCGGTATATTTACGCAGTTTTTCCGCTTGTTTTGGCATCACCGCATCGATAAAGCCAGCTGCTTCAATATAAGCGTTTTCGTTGTCAATCCAAATCTCAGCAATATCATCACGCAGATAATCGCGTACGGCGCGCGTGACGACGCCCGCTTCTTGATGAACCAAGCGCGGTGAAGGATATTTTTGATTCTGTTCTTGAATCGCCTGCCAGATATTAAGCAGATGGTTAAGGTCGTGCTGTAATTCGTCTTGGTTCTTACCGATACCGGCAGTACGAATAATGACACTCATGCCTTTGGGCAAATCAAGATTGCCCAGCATGCGCTTCATATTTTCGCGCAACTTACCTGAGATTTGACGTGAGATACCGCCGCCACGAGGGTTGTTGGGCATTAATACCAAATAACGGCCGGCTAAAGATACGTAAGTCGATAGGGCAGCGCCTTTATTGCCGCGCTCTTCTTTTTCAACTTGGACGATGAGCTCATCGCCTTCTTTAATCAGTTTTTTGATGTTTTCGTCACGTGGATTGCCGCTGAGATATTCAGCAGAAATTTCACGAATAGGAAGGAAGCCTTGACGTTGTGAGCCATACTCGACAAACACGGCTTCAAGCGAGGGCTCAACGCGGGTGACGTGGCCTTTATAGATATTGGACTTTTTTTGCTCGCGAGTACGATTTTCTAAGTCGAAATCGTAAAGATGATTGCCATTACATAAGGCAACACGAATTTCTTCGTTTTGGGTGGCGTTGATTAAAATGCGTTTCATATTAGTATCCTATGAGTACGCATGACAACGACGAGATTGTTTTTATGGTGGCAGGAGCAAGTACAGCTAATTTAAGATCAGCTGCAGATATTAAGGGACATTTAAAAAATGATAAATAAATAAGCTAGAATTGTTAACTTATAATGGCTAATTTTTTTAGCCACTAGTGGTTAACTTCAACCTAAAACTGTCAACCGGAATTCGTTATCAAGAACCAGAATAAATGAGACAGGTTGTAAGTCTGTCATCAGTCACTTTATAGCTTCATAAAAGAAGTTGTGGCTATCAAGTATCACTATTTAAGCACTGATATGCTAGTACGTTAGCGTTGTGCCAAGCTGTCAGTTGAATGTATGTCAGCTTCTTGCTATCTATATAAGTTGTAAGCCTATATCTAAGGCCTGGCATACTTTTCTCTAAGGTTTATATTTTAGATCCAATTCTTTTATTTATCAGTCTATCTTTCAAATATTATCAATATCAGCGTGAGCTTTTGTTAGGATGTTGCTGCGCTGTCATTCAGCGGGGCGTACTTGGCAAACAGAATAGTGACCGGATCATCAGCACGGTATCGTTGTGTCTTTTGTTGGTGTCGCTTAAAGATCATTATCTATTTGACCGCCAATAATCAGGCAGCGGTACATTTTTAACATCGAGCTACTATCACTTGTTCTACTGCGCGTGCCAATTAACCTTGCAAAAAAAATTGCAAATCAAATCATGGTCATGCGTTAAATGAGTAAATTGTGTGCTGTTATCGCTCAATAAATTGGATTTTTTGCCAATATTATCAATGCAATTATATGTGGTATTAATACCATTAATTGGGCACGATGCTATAGATTATCAAGCACTTCGCCCTAAAAATTAGATCAAACGTCCAACGTTATCGCGGTATATAGCGTGCACCTCGTTACTAACCAGTAATAAAGATGGCGATTGGCTGTTTACAACAATAACGATTATTGCCGTAACCTATGCGCAATTGGCGTTCAACATGCTAAACTATAGCAAATCTTTGTGTAAATACCTAACTAAAAATGACAAACTCTAAAATGACTGACGACGCACAGACCCATGAAGCCCCTGGCATCTTTAACAGCAAAACCCGTCCGCAAAGCGCCAATGATGAGATTAGTAACTTCGAAAAGGTAAATTACCTCGAAGTGACGCGCCATCAGCACGATCAGCGCTTGGATAACTTCTTGCTTAACCGTCTAAAAGGCTTGCCGAAACCCCACATCTATAAGATGATTCGCTCGGATGAGGTTCGCGTTAATAATAAGCGCTGTAAACCGCATGATAGAGTACATCGCGAAGACGTTGTGCGTATCGCGCCGGTACAGCTTGCGACCCGTGAAAAACCAATTATCAGTACTGAATTTGCCAACAGCTTACTGGCTCGTGTGGTCTATGAAGACGAAGGTATGCTGGTGCTGAATAAGCCATCAGGTATAGCGGTACATGGCGGTAGCGGGTTGAATTTTGGCGTGATTGAAGCCATGCGTGAAGTGACCGGTAAAAAGTACCTAGAGCTAATTCATCGC
Organism: Psychrobacter sp. LV10R520-6; assembly: GCF_900182925.1. Lineage (NCBI taxonomy): Bacteria > Pseudomonadati > Pseudomonadota > Gammaproteobacteria > Moraxellales > Moraxellaceae > Psychrobacter > Psychrobacter sp. LV10R520-6. The sequence continues at coordinate 3,116,339 of NZ_LT900024.1, forward strand.
ATCGATAAAGACACTTCAGGGCTGCTGATGATCTCTAAGAAACGCTCAGCGCTCAAAGCGTTGCAGCAACACTTAATAGATAAAACCATCCAAAAGCATTATTTATGTCTAGTAAAAGGGCAACCTGCGATCAACACGCAGCGTATTGATGCGCCCTTGCTACGTTATACCGTTGCTAGCGGTGAGCGCCGCGTCAAAGTGGATACCCAAGACCCACAATCTAAAGAAAGCCAAACGGATATTATCGTACATGGCCGTTTTATGATTAATAATTTGCCGGTAAGTCTGCTGGAAGCCAAACCACTAACAGGTCGAACTCATCAAATCCGTGTGCATTTAGCGCATATCGGTCATGCTATCTTGGGTGATGATAAATATAATGTGCATGACAAAACAGGCGTTCATCGTCTGTGCTTACATGCGTGGCGCTTAGACATTCCGGGTTATGAGCCGATTATCGCGCCGTTACCAGACGATATCGCTGCTTTATTACCAGAAGATGTTGAGTTGCCGTCAGTATAGCCAGCTGTGTTGAACCCATCCGATTTACTCAGTAACGGCTACTGTTTAGATGCTAATCTTTAAACATCAGTCGCTAAGGTCAATCTATGAGTCAGCCAAACGTTAATCACGCTACCCGGTCTACATCGATACATCTCCACCCTCAGACTGACCGAGCTATTGATACTTTGGCCACGCATGACTTAGCTGCTAAAACGTTGATTGTCTTTGATTGGGATGGCACGCTGATGGACTCAATCGGTTTAATCGTTGAGTCTATGCACGTGGCGGGTGAGGCGAATGGTTTTCATACTACTGATCAAGCGGTAAAAGATATTATCGGTCTGAGTCTGCTCACTGGGATCGAAATTTTATATCCTGAAGCAACGGATGCGCAAAAACTTGCCATCCAGCAAAGCTACGCTGATTATTATATTCCTAACAGTCACCGTACGCCGTTCTTTAGCCCTATAGAAAATATGTTGCAAACCTTGCAACAACAAGGCAAACAGTTGGCCGTAGCGACCGGTAAAAAACGTCGAGGACTTGATCGAGTATTAGAGGCCTCTGGCAGTCACGATTATTTTGAAATCACGCGCTGCGCGGATGAGTCTGGTTCTAAACCTGATCCGCAGATGCTCACCGATATCTTAAATTATACACAACAGCAAATATTCGATGCCGTATTTATCGGTGACAGTATTTATGATATTCAAATGGCGACTAAGCTTGGCATGACCAGCATTGCGGTCAATTATGGCACGGCAGCTAGTAATGAGCTCGCCGCACAGCAACCGACTTATCAAGTGGATACCCCGCAATCTTTGGCTGCGCTGTTATGTAAATAGTTCGTTATGTGAATAACTCGTTATGCGAATAGAGTAAAACATGACAAGTAAAATACAATAACAAAAAAAAGGGATTTATCGTTAATAGCGATAAATCCCTTTTTTGTTTATTACCAGCTGGGTTTATTTTGCGTCTTTCGGCTCATCGTCTGTTTGTGCAATACTGTCTTGTTCAGTAGAGGCTTGTTCATCAAAAGATGTTTTATTAACTTTCTCATCGTCAAGTTTGTACTCGTACCAATTTCCCATCACTCCCGCTAATTCATCGAGGCCTTCTTTCCTAAGCGCTGAAAACAGCTGAATAGTACAGTCTAACCCTAATTTTTTCAGCGCTTGACGGGTATTAAGTAGCGCGTTTTTAGAAGCGCCATATTTGAGCTTGTCTGCTTTAGTCAGCAAGATATGGACAGGTAATTCGCCCGCTTTTGCCCAAAATAGCATTTGCTCATCGAAAAACTTTAGGGGATGACGAATATCAGTCATTAATACCAAGCCTGCTAGGCTTGAGCGTGATACTAGATATTCCTCTAGCTCCACTTGCCATTCTTTTTTCATCTCAAGCGGCACGGCAGCGTAACCATAGCCTGGCAAATCAACCAACCGCCTATCGGTATCGCCAATGTTAAAAAAGTTAATCATCTGCGTGCGACCAGGCGTTTTAGAAGAACGAGCCAATTGCCGTTGATTGGTCAGCGCATTAATGGCTGAGGATTTACCGGCGTTTGAGCGACCTGCAAAGGCCACTTCTAGCCCTGCATCAGGGGGACAAAGACGAAAAGTAGGCGCTGAGGTCATAAACTCAGTTTGCTGTATGCGTTGACGGGCTTTGGTATTGAACGCCGCATGCTCGGCGGCAACATCTTTAAACGGGGTACTCATAAATGACTCGTTAACATTCAAAAAATTAAAAATAAAGTGGGATACAGTAGTAAAAGGTCTTAGATATAGTCAGAACTCAATAAAACGGATACACACATAGTTTCGTCGTATAACTGGCAGAAATTTTTCTAGCTTGCTGTGTAACTCCAGAGGCTTCGAAAATTTCTCCCAGCTATTCTGTACATGTTTTAAAGCGGTTTAACTATAGTTAGGTATTAAAGCATAGCTTTTAGTGGATATAGTATGAGAGACTGTTAGTCATATATAACTAGTTGTATGTAGTAATAAAAACGGTCGTTTTGAGTTACTGACCATTCTATACCATTAACTAACTGATCTATTGAAATACCTGCTACAAGCATCATATTAGTGACAGCATAACACTAAAATGTGCAGGCGCTTAGCAAAAGTTATCGGCATAATTAGCACCATTTACTAAAGTTAAACCTGATTTATCTATATTAAGCCGACATATATTGTTACAATATTTTCTTGAACAGTCGGTTAAACGGATTAAAAGAGGTGTCTCATGTATGAAATCACCACGCTTTTCTCTAGAATAAGTCGCCCTTTAGTTGGAAGTATCGCTGCGCTTGCAATTAGTACCGTAATGATAAGCACTGCTGCCGCTGATATTCCAACCACCTATAATAACTCATGTGCTGCCTGTCACGATAGTGGCGCGCTAGGTGCCATTAAAAAAGGCGATAGCGCGGGGTGGCAACAGATTATAAAACAAAAAGGTATGCCAGCATTAGTCAAATCTGTTAAAGGCGGTATGATTCAAATGCCAGCAGGCGGGCTATGTGACAATTGTAGCGATGATGATTACCGCAAACTGATTGATTATATGAGCAAATAATGGCTTGAGTGGATAAGATAAAGCGCAGGTTTAACGACCTTTATGCGCTTTTTGTTTTTTTAATCTGTATGCTGCCGCAGTGTAGATAGAAAAAACGCTAGGTGCTACGATTAAGTAGGCAAATACTATAAAGTCTTGCTATAATAATTGAAAATAAACCCTGAGATTATTAAGTACTTTCGGGCTGTTTGTGATAAAGACCTCAAAATGTATGGGTTACCTCGCTAAATAATAGATTGGCGCAGGGCTCGTACCGGGTGTCTTATTAGTATAATTACTCTAAGTGACTATTATCATAAGTGACTATTATCATAAGTGACTATTATCATAAGTGACTATTATTCTGAGTTATTATTACTCTAAGTTACAATCACTCTAAACAATGCTTACATCGAGTTAGTAGGATTTGTATCAATGAAAAAGTTAATCGCTGCCGCCAGCTTATGTGTTGCAAGTTTCAGCGTACAAGCTGCTATCACTGTTCCTAAATATGACATTAGTGCAGGCAAACAAATTGTAGAAGCGCAATGTGCCGCCTGTCATGGTGTTGAAGGGGTAAGTATTGTTCCTGCACAGCCTAATCTAGGTGGTCAAAACGTTAAGTATTTATATAAACAACTGGTAAACTTTAAGGCAGGCTACCGAAAAAACGGTCTTATGCAGTCGCAAGTGGCGAACTTGTCACAGCAAGACTTAGCCAATGTGGCAGGTTATTATTCTAACCAAGCACCTTGGGGTGTTGGTTTTGGTAATCCTGCAACCACGCAAGAAGCTTCTAAACTATTCTTAGGTGGTGACAAGTCACGCGATGTGATTGGTTGTGCAGGCTGTCATGGTCCAGATGCGGCGGGTAACGCTTGGGCTGCTTTTCCGCGATTAGGCGGTCAGCATGCTCAATATATTGCTACTCAGTTGAAACTGTTCCGTGCTGCTGGCCGTAACGATGATATCGATAGTGAAGATCAAAAAAGGGTCAATGACGCCGGTAAAGAAGGCGAAATGGGTATGATGCAAACAGTAGCTTCTAGGCTGTCAGATCGCGACATACGTATTTTATCCGATTATGTGAGCGCTATTCATTAATTGATAATTATCTAGTAATTACTAAATTAACTAGGGTCTAAAAACTTTTGATTTTAGAGCAAGTATTATTTAGTCATTAAACCCCGATTTCGGGGTTTTTTTATAGCTGGATGTCCCTATAGTATAAATAGTCATATGAGTTTTAGCTGATATGATTGTTATCAATTGCTATTACTATTTTCTGCCGTTTCTATTATTTACATTATTCACTTTTAGTCGTTTGGATTGAAATTATGATGATCCGCTATGCTTCGTATTTTGTCGCTGCACTACTGCCATTATTGCTATTTAGGTGGTTTGCACCGGCCTCAATTGGTGAAATTGATTTTTGGTTACTCTGGCTATTAGCAATGGTTTTGGTGTCGTTACCAGTCGTTTATGCTGAGATAGCATTGGCCTATCGTAGTGTGGATGCGCCTATGGCAGGAATGCAAAAGCTAACACGTGAGGCCGATGCCAGTCCATTATGGCGCAGTTTTGGTTGGTTGGCTGCGCTAGTAGCGATTGTTATTGCCGCGCTAGTGATATCAGGCGCCAGTAGCGGAATACTATCTGCTTTAACTGAGCTTAATAGTGCTCCTACCGTGCCAAGCTTTGCCGTTGCGGGTGGCTTGATGGTCATTGCTTTATTGTTAAGCTTGCTGGGTGTTGCGCCTTTGCCGATTGGCTTGGGGTTGATGCTCTTAGGGTTGGTACTGGGGGTCGCAACTGGTTTGCCGCACATTAACTTTGCCATGACTAATATTAGTTTGAGTGAATGGGCGCGTGCGGTCGCCTTAGCTCTAGTCAGTGTTGGCGCGGGTACGGGACTGTATTGGTTCGGTCAGAATTTGGTGACCAAGCAGACAACAACAGCGGTAGAAGAGGACCATTATAATACCTCAAAATCTCGCGCGCCAAAGGGACCTAGTGTCTATCGGGCTACTAAACTGGTGTTACCAATTTGGCTATTACAATTGGTTATTGGCGTTATTGCCTTATTGATTAGTGGTTTGAGTTTGCCCCCGATCGGCCAGTTATTATATTGGGTTGGGGTATTATTTGTCGCCAGCTATTTGTTACATTATAGCGCCCAACAGTTATCGCATAAATTTGGTTTAGTGGTCAGTTTGTTGATGACTTTAGTGATAGGTTTGGTATTGGTGATAGCGATACCAACTACTTGGCTGGTTGGGCTCTTGGTAATTGTCAGCAGTATAGCGGTATTATTATTATCTGTTTTTGCAGGTTGGCGGATGAAAATTAGCCATTTGCGTAAGTCTTTAAATTTCGGCAATGAAGCGTTCTATAATTTATGGCGGATAGCGATTCGTTTGATTGTACCAATAGCGCTGATCTTGGCATTGATAGGTTGGATAATTCAGTGGTTAAGCTAATGGCTAGTAGTACTGATAGTGATGCTGATGCTGTTATTAATAATAATAATGGTCTCATTGAGCCGCAGTCTCAGCAATCGAATTTGATAACGGTATATTTAGCTTATGCTGAGGATGCGCAGCGCCAACATTATTTGACCCTACAAGTTAGTAAGGGCGCGACATTATATGAGACGTTGGCGCAAGCGGGTTGGTTGGAACAGTTTGCAGAGTTAGCAATATGGTGTGAGCAAGTGGCAAACATTATTACGCCAGCTGCTAAGTTGTGGCATGTAGGCATCTATGCGCAAAAGCAGCCACTCAGCTATCAGTTGCAGCCTTTTGATCGTATTGAGGTTTATCGTAGTTTAAGCGCTGATCCGATGTCTCAGCGCAAAAGCAAAGTATCCGCTAAACAGTAAAATTGGTAATCAGTATTTAAGCTTACTTTATCTTAAGAGCCATAGTTTTTGAAACTATGAAGCAGGTAGAGACTCAAGGCCTTCTATGCGAGTGACCACCCCATTAGCATCAAAGTAAACGATTAAATGTTGGCTGGCGTTTTTGACATCGGCGATACCTTTACGTTGACCTTCTGTCCCTGCTTGGTAATCGTAGATATAATCCCAACGATTAGGCTTAAGGGTATCTTTGATCGCAGGGCTACCCAAAATATAAAGTACTTGGTTTTGGTTCATGCCCACTTTTAGCTTTTGTGCTTGTGTTTGAGTGATGGGCGTACCTTGCGGCAAATCAATCTTATAAACACTAAGCAATGAGCAGCCAGACATAGCCACAGTTGCGCTAAGCACACCAGTAATAACAAGCTTGCGTAATGCGCCTGAATGGCTTAGCGGACGAAGATTAAGCGGACGAAAAGTTAACGGCTTTATCATGATAAGATGACTCATAAAAAATGGGTTGGGCGCGGCTAAGTGCATTTGATGCTAGGCTTACCGGCAATCACCGATAAATGATACGTCATTTACTTGCAATTGCCTACCACTTACGACATTATTTACTAAATCCTATTTAATGTACCCGGCCGTTTATAGTTTAAATTCATAGACTTGCGGTAGGATTTATAGAGAAGGATACGCTAACAAAGGGCTTAGGATAAGCCGGTTGGACATCATTTTAGTTCCTAATCACCAGTAAATGACAACCATCAACGATTATTTATCTCATATTTTTTTAAGTTTTTATTTGCTAAGACTTTAACAGTCAGAAGGGATATTATGGCTTCTTTTACCAATCAAGATTTACGCAAAGCGGGATTAAAAGTAACGTTACCGCGTATCAAAATTTTAGAATTGCTTGAGCGAGCAGAACTTCATCACATGAGTGCAGAAGAAGTGTACAAGGCGCTGATCGCACAAGGTGAGGATGTGGGCTTGGCGACCGTCTATCGGGTGCTGACGCAGTTTGAGCAAGCGGGTATTGTCGAGCGCCATAACTTTGAAAATAATCTATCAGTATTTGAGATTACCCAAGATGAACATCACGATCATCTAGTCTGTGACATTTGTGGCAAGATTATCGAGTTTCATAATGAGACTATCGAAGAACAGCAGCTTAAAGTAGCAAAAGAGCATGGCTTTAAACTCTCGGGACACTCGTTGGTTCTCTATGGTATTTGTAATAACCCAGAATGCCAAGACAGTGCGAGATAGTTGTTTTAGATTTATAAATCTGTAGGTTTTTAAAAACTCAGGTTTATAAAAGCTTGGCATGACCAACAGATAAAAAACGGCTCTCACATGGGGGCCGTTTTTTTATTGTACCAATAATACCTATCTATGAATAATACCCATCTATAAGTAAGACTCAGCTATGACTAAGACTTACCCATGAACAGCACCTAGGTGATATCCAAGGATAACTTATCGGCACCTTCATTTAAGTTATGAGTGTTATTTTTACTGCTAAGTTTGATTTTTAAGCGTAAATCGTTAGGAGAGTCAGCATGCTTAATCGCCTCTTGATAAGTGATTTCGCCGTTTTCGTATAAATCAAAAAGCGCCTGATCAAAGGTTTGCATACCGCTATCACGTGAGCGGGTCATAACTTCTTTAAGTTCATGAACCTCGCCTTTGCGAATATAGTCACTGATCAGCTGTGAATTTAATAAAATCTCAATAGCAGCACGGCGCCCTTTGCCGTCGGGGGTTGGAATAAGTTGCTGTGCGATAATCGCCTGTAGGTTAAGCGATAAATCCATAAACAACTGATTGTGTCGTTCGGTCTCAAAAAAGTGAATGATACGGTCGACAGCCTGGTTGGCATTGTTGGCGTGTAAGGTTGCAAACACTAAATGCCCTGTTTCTGCATATTGAATGGCGTAGCTCATCACCTCGCGATTACGAATCTCGCCGATTAAGATGACATCCGGTGCTTGGCGCAAAGTATTTTTTAGACCGGCCTCAAAGGATAAGGTGTCAATACCTACTTCACGCTGGGTAATAATGCAGCCCCGGTGTTGATGTACAAACTCAATAGGGTCTTCTATAGTGATGATATGCCCATGAGAATTCTGATTGCGGTGTCCTATCATTGAAGCAAGCGTGGTGGACTTACCGGTACCCGTTGCGCCGACTAATAAAATAATACCGCGTTTTTTCATTGCCAGTTCTTTCAATTCTGGTGGCAGCCGTAGCTCCTCAACAGTAGGGATTTTATTTTCAATTTTCCGTAAAATCATCCCAGCCATATCGCGCTGCATAAAAGCACTGACTCGAAATCGGGCATTTTTTGCTTCATCGGTGATAGCAAATTGGCACTCGTTGGTCTCGTCAAACTCTTGTTGCTGAGTTTCTGACATCACACTTTTAACCAAATTCATGGTTTGCTCAGCATTAAGGGGTGTTTTACCGACCGCCAAAATCTGCCCATTTATTTTCATGGAAGGTGCCACATTAGCGGTAATAAATAAATCAGAACCGTTTTTATTGATCATTAACTGTAGCAGTTTATCAAAGTCCATATCGTACCTGTCTTCAGAATAAATGGAGTAAAAATGATCTCAAATAACTCTTTAACAATTATTCAAGCTAATTATTAAAAACTAAGGTCAGTAAAGAGTAAGACCAGCAAGCATAAAACCCGTCAAAAAGTTAATAGTCATACACTATTGATATTATAAAAATGCTTCTGGCTGCTTGGCGTAAGGACGGGCAACGTCTTTACTAATCGTGCCTTTGGCCACTAAGTTCTTCAGCGTTTGATCAAGCGTAATCATGCCATCGCCTGCACCGGTTTGGATAGAGGAGTACATTTGCGCGATTTTGTTTTCGCGTATCAAGTTGCGAATAGCGGGAGTGCCCAGCATAATTTCATGAGCGGCGATACGGCCACCTGTTTGACGAGGTAGGAGCGTTTGTGAGATAACAGCTTGCAGTGACTCCGATAACATCGCGCGAATCATATCTTTTTCGGCAGCAGGGAACACGTCAATCACTCGGTCAATAGTTTTAGCCGCTGAGCTGGTATGTAAGGTACCAAAAACCAGGTGTCCGGTCTCAGCTGCTGTCAATGCCAGACGAATGGTCTCAAGGTCACGTAGCTCCCCAACCAAGATGATGTCTGGATCCTCTCGCAAAGCGGAACGTAGTGCCGCATCAAAACCTAAGGTATCGCGGTGCACCTCACGTTGGTTAATCAAGCTCTTTTTGGATTCGTGAACAAATTCAATCGGATCTTCAATCGTTAATATGTGCTCTTTACGGGTCTCATTAATATAGTCAACCATTGCAGCCAGCGTTGTTGATTTCCCCGAGCCAGTAGGACCTGTCACTAATACCACGCCACGCTTAAAGTCTGAGACCCGTTTAAACACATCGCCCATGCCTAAGTCTTCCATCGTTAGAACTTTAGAAGGAATGGTACGAAATACTGCCCCAGCACCGCGATTTTGATTAAAGGCATTTACCCGAAAGCGTGCTAAATTAGGGATTTCAAAAGAAAAATCTGTTTCAAAAAACTCTTCGAAGTCGGCGCGTTGCCTATCATTCATAATGTCATAAATCAATTGATGCACGACTTTATGGGTCATCGTTGGCATATTGATACGTGTCATCTCGCCATCGACCCGAATCATCGCCTGCATCCCTGCTGAAATGTGTAAATCTGATGCTTTATGCTTGACAGTGAAGCGCAGCAAATCTTCGATACTTAAAGTACTTTTTTCAGCCATAATCGGACATTCCTATCAATTAATAAGGGTAAAATAAAAGAACCACAGAAGAGAGTTGTAATATGATTATAAGATCTCAGCGTATGATCTTATATTGAGTTGCTTTTATTACCCGCGCTATTATATTTAGCCGTAGACGTTAAATCATGTAACAATATCATAACAACACTGTTGGCATTTAACCATCTGCTACGCGAATAAAATGCAAAAATAGCAGCTGACTGGTTTGTTTTATCGAACTTTATTCAACACTAGGCTCCTCTAACAAAAACGGCCTAACAATATTCAAACAACAGTCGAATAACAATCAAACGTCTTATCTATGTGAGTCCTTTATGAATGCTACTTCTAATCATCACGATACTAATAGCTCCGACACCAATACCTTAACTAAAATTAAAGAGACTAAGAGTGATTTTGATGCAGCTCTCGATATGCACAGTCTTGACAAACATAGCCTAATTGATAACTGGCAACAAGTCCGTCAGCAAGTTGACGAAGCATGTGCGCAAGCAAAGGGTACGGCCACGGATAGCGTAACTGCGGTGACGTTACTGGCCGTCTCTAAAACCAAGCCTGCCGAGATGATAGCCACTCTAGCCCGTCAAGGACAGCGTCACTTTGGCGAAAACTATTTGCAAGAAGCTATTGAAAAAATGGCGACTCTAAAAGATCAGCCTGAAGGTGAAGAGATAGTTTGGCACTATATTGGTAGTATTCAGCGTAATAAAACCCGCGATATCGCTGAGCATTTTGACTGGGTACAAACACTTGAGCGCGACATCATTGCTAAACGGTTAAACGATCAACGTCCAGACAATATGTCGCCGCTTAATGTACTGATTCAACTCAATATCGATGATGAGGACAGTAAGTCAGGTTGCCTCTCTGAGCAGTTGCCAGATCTGATAGCCGCTATTAAAGGGTATGAGCGCTTGCAGCTACGGGGTCTGATGATTATCCCTGCTAAAGCCGATAATGACAGTTTTGCTCGAACCAAACAGCTATTTGAAGCGGTAAAAAACACCCATCCAGAACTGAGTGGGTGGGATACGTTAAGTATGGGTATGAGTGCCGACATGGCAGATGCTGTTACCAACGGCTCTACTATGGTGCGGGTTGGTACGGCAATATTTGGCGCGCGTGCTTAGAAATATTCAGCTGATAAAAGAGGATATATCTTTTGGTTACTATTAAACGATGCTTATTAAACAATATCTTCAAACTTGGTGACCAGCAGCTGAGTAATTTTAAGGTGATCTGTGGCAATAATTTCGAAGCGATAATTGGCATATTCGATTGTATCGGTTTTTTTAGGAATCTTACGCAGCATAAACATCATAAAGCCACTAATAGTTTCGTAGTTTTGGCTATTCGGCAGGTTGACGATTCCCAACGAGCGAATGACGTCTTCAATCGGCGTCATACCGTCAATAAGCCACGAGTTATCGGTACGTTGGACAATAGGCTGCTCCTCCAGCGTTACCAGTTCACCCATGACGATACTCATCACGTCCTTTAGGGTAATTACCCCAACGACCAGCGCATATTCATTAACGATGACCGCAAAGTCAGCGCCCGTAGACTTAAACATCTCTAATACCTCGAATAACGATAAGGTATTAGGAATAAACAGTGCCGGTTTTAATAGCGCTTTGTCTGTTAAGCAAACCTTTTGCTGCTCCAGCACTAAGGCCAAAAAACTACGCGACTCCACATAACCAATGATATGCTCTAAATCATCATCATGACAGATCAAAAACTTATTATGTGGCTGCTCAATCATTACCTTGACTACTTCTTCAGTGCTAGCCTGAGTATCAAAGTAAACAATATGCTCGCGTGGATTCATTACAGAAGTTACCGTACGCTCTTGCATCTCAAAGATATTTTCAATCAAATGATGCTCTTGATGCTTAATGACGCCCGCTTCAGCACCAGCGTCCATAACCGCGTAAATATCTTCTGAAGTCATATCGTCGTTGCGTACGGTTGAGATGCCTGTTAGCTTAAATATAAAGTTCGCCGCGCCATTAAATACCCAGATAATAGGCTTTAAGACAAAAATTAAAAAGATCATCGGCCGTACTAATTTTACGGCAATAATCTCAGTGTTTGACATAGCAAGGCGTCTTGGCATCAAATCAGCAAACAAGGAAAATATGCTAGTGATTAGGACAAACGACACAACAGATGCTAACGCTTCGTTATTAAACAAAAGCCCCAAATAAGGACTGATTGCTGACTCACCTATAGCACCCGCTGAGATAGCTACGGCGTTCAGAACCACTTGTACAACAGTGATAAAGCTGCCGGGATGCTCTTGCATATTCAGGACGACAAGCGCCCGTACATCACCTTCTTTTGCTAAGATTTGCAGCTTAACTTTACGAGCAGCCGCGATTGCAATCTCAGCACCAGAAACGAAGGCACTTAGCGCAATTAATAAAAGAATAAACACACTAGCAGTTAGCAAGCTCATGAAGTACTCGAATAAAAACAGGTAGGATTAAACATAACAATAGACAGACAGAGTCTGTTAACCAGTTGGAATAAATAGGAAGGGTTTTATATATAGATAATAAAAAAGCTGGGCAAGCACCCAGCTGATTATAAAACATGACGATTGTTTCTTGTAAAAAACTAAAGCTATCTCAGTATTAAGGTCTCAATATGACAGACATAAAACGATAAAATAATGATGAGCCTTTAACCTTTAATTGACCATTTGTTAACCAACGGATAACGGCGTTCACGACCAAAGGCTTTGTGACTAATCTTAGTACCAATGGGTGCCTGACTACGTTTGTATTCGCTATTATCGACCATAGTGATGATCTTGGCGATCACCTCCGCATCAAAACCCTTATCAATAATGTCTTGATAGCCCATATCTTCATCGATATATAATTTTAGAATACCGTCCAAGACCTCATAATCTGGTAGGCTGTCTTGGTCCTTTTGATCGGGACGCAGCTCAGCTGACGGTGGACGGGTTATAACGCGCTCAGGGATGACGGGCGTGTCCTCAAGGCGGTTGCGATAGCTTGCCAAGTCATAGACTTGGGTCTTATAGACGTCTTTTAGCACATCAAAACCACCCGCCATATCGCCGTATAAGGTAGAGTAGCCAACGGCTAGCTCTGACTTGTTACCAGTGGTAATGACCAAATGCCCAAACTTATTAGACAATGCCATTAAGATGACGCCACGCGCGCGCGCTTGGATATTTTCTTCGGTAGTGTCTGCAGGCGACTTATTGAATAATGGCGCAAGCGTATGACGAATGCCTTCAACCGCATCAAAAATAGGGCAAACCGTATAAGAAACGTTTAAGCGACGGGCTTGGGCTTGCGCGTCTTCTAAACTGATTTTTGAAGTGTATTCGTACGGCATCATTACCGCATAGACCTTGTCTGCGCCCAGTGCATCGACCGCGATACATAAGGTCAATGCCGAATCAATACCGCCAGACAGACCGATGATCACCCCGGTAAATCCTGAATTATTGACATAATCACGCAAGCCTACGACCAATGCTTGGTACATTTCTGACTCGCGGCTCAACGACAGTGGCGCTTTGACTTGAGTATTGAACTTGAAGGTGTTGACGTTTAAGCTGGCTAGCATAAGCTGATTCATAAAGCGTGGCGCTTCATGAGCAATAGTGCCATCAGTTTGTACCGCCATCGAGCCACCATCAAACACTAGGTCATCTTGACCGCCAACGGCATTGACATAAATAATCGGCAGCTTGTGCTCGCGACTGCGCTTGGCCAGCATAGTCTTGCGCGCGTCTTGTTTTTTTAATTCAAACGGCGAGGCATTTAGGCTGACAATAAGGTCGGCGCCTTGTTGTTTCAGCTCAGCAGTGAGGTTCTTTTCCCATAAATCTTCACAGATAAGTAGGCCAATGGTAATACCTTTATAGTCAAATAAAACTTGATTGCGCCCTTTATCAAAGTAACGGCGCTCATCAAAGACCCCGTAGTTGGGTAAGAACTGTTTATGATAAAAGCCTTTTTGATGGCCATTATGTAGGATGGCAGCGGAGTTAAACGTGCCATGATGGTCGACATGGGGATAGCCGACAATCATCACGATATCTTCAATATCACTTAAGGTAGATAGAGCACTTTTGATGCGACCGGATAAACTAGGGCGCAACAGTAAGTCTTGTGGGGGATAGCCTAGTAACGCCAGCTCTGGAAAGATGATAACATCAGCACCTTGCTCGCGCGCTTGTAATGCTAGCGTGCGCATTTTTTCGGCATTGGTAGTGATATCACCGACCAAAAAGTGCGATTGGGCTAAGGCAAAAGTGACAGTATCTTGGGTCATAGTAGTCTTACTATCCTCATTCGAGGGAGTAAGGTTGGGGGTATCAGTGTCTTTTGACATTGTTATTGTTCCTATCAATATATTGTTTAAAATTTGGTGGAGCATTATTAGTTTAAAATAGCGGGTAGTTCAAAATAGCCAGTTCAAAAGTATTAACTCAAAATAAAAATAGCTCAAAATGAATCCGAAATTATCCAAAACATTACTCTTAATTTTGAATCCGAATTCCGAATTCGCGTTATGAGTTTAAAACGTGGTGCAGGCGCTAATGTATCGCTCGTGGACAATACCCACATGCCTAAGGTATTAAACCCACATGCTTAAGGTATTAAGCATAGTTTAAAAAGTAGCCATTGAAATGGTTCAGTAGCTACCGAAGTTATTCTAAAGGTTATTGTTAGAAGTAGTTCCAAAAAAGTAGTCTTGAGAATATGTTAAGTACTAAAAACGTCGAAAATAGACCACGTAAAATTGACTTAACTCCATTTTAAAAACTTAAAAAGAGTTTCTTTAGTATAACATTAATTGTTCGCCCTACGAGAACGCAGCAGTGATTTACCCTGACCGGTGCCTGCTCATAGCGTTTGGGTAAAAGGGGGCTTAACGGCTATCGTTTTTAGAGCCTAAGTTTTGGGCGTTAAAGTTAGCGTTCAGTTAGACGCCACAAAGAAAATTGTAAGTAAAAATTACAACATATCATTATTTATTTGTTATACCTTACTGCATAATAGGGAGTTATGTAAAAAGGAATGGCAGTCATTTTGAGTCACGTGATTTTTCATGCCTTTTTATACAGAAATATTTTGTCCTTGTCCTTATACTTATTATTAACTACTATCGTCAATGGATACCGCTTATGGATATGGTCCATAGGCTGATGTTCGCATATTCATAAATTTTGCAGTAAAAGCGCGCTAGGTTTTGCTGTTCGTTGTTGGTTTATACGCTATGATTGAAAACTGGACAAAAGAATTTATTATTCAGCGCTTGCTGGCCATTACTTTGTTAGTGGTGCTGTTTATATTGTGCTTTCAAGTGGTACAGTTCTTCATTGTGCCGGCATTGTGGGCGGCGATTTTAGCCTATGTGACTTTTCCGGTTTATAAGTTTTTTCATGAGAAAGTAAGGCTTAGCTCGGATTTTAGCGCATCTATTATGACAGTGAGCATCTCTTTAATGATTGGCGTGCCGCTAGTCATTGGTATATTTATTTTGCAGCAAGAAGCGCTGAGCATCATCAGCAACTTGATTTATCGGATTAGAGTGGGCTACGTAGATGTGCCTGATTCTATTAAAGACCTTCCTATTCTTGGTCAGCAAGTCAAAGATATTCTGTGGAGAATCAATAAAAATCCTGAAGGCACGCTGGAAGCGTTTCGTCTTTGGGTACAATCGCATTTGTACTATGGCAAAGTGGCGCTTGATGTGGTGTTTAGCAGTTTTGCCAAGCTTGGTATGGCATTGATGACCCTGTTTTTCTTTTATCGTGATGGTACCAGTCTCGTACGTCAAATTCGCCAAGCATTGCGCAATATCATTGGCAATCGTATTGATGGTTATATTGACTCTGTAGGTACGACCACGCGCGCTGTGGTATATGGCATTGGCCTGACCGCATTGGCACAGGCAATACTTGCGGGTATTGGCTATTATTTCTCAGGGTCGCCAAGTCCGATTCTATTGACTATTCTAACCTTTGTGGTGGCGCTGATACCGTTTGGTACGCCATTTGCATGGGGTGCGGTGTCGATTTGGTTGTTAAGCCAAGGACATACCGCAGAAGGTATTGGCTTGGCCCTCTGGGGCGTGCTGGTGATAAGCTGGGTCGACAATCTAATTCGTCCTATCGTTATTAGCGGTGCTACCAAAATTCCTTTTATCATTATTTTTATCGGTGTTTTAGGCGGTTTAACTGCCTTTGGTTTTGTCGGTTTATTTATCGGCCCCGTTGTACTGGCCATTGGACTTGCGGTATGGCGCGAGTGGATATCTCAACATAAAAATGAAATCTTCGCGCCACAAGAAATAGTTTTAAACGACAATCAGAACCCGCTGTCTGTTGATGAGCGTACTGAAAACAACTGATAGTAAAAATTCATCAATAGAGGCGCTCAACGATGCCTAACACTATTCCTTCTCGTGTTATTAATCCTGGCGGTATGAACACTAACGTAAAAGCTAAAACTGCCCAGACCCTTACCATTATCGCTGATAGTAATATCGCCAGCCTTGATGCGTTCTTTAATCCGCAAACGCTGGGAAAAGGGGCCGAGCAGACGGTAAATGTTGTTACTGTGGCAGGACGGGATATCAATGCGCAACTGCTCGCAGACACCCAGCCCGATGTGCTATTAATACGATCTGTGACACCGATAAATGAGCGATTATTGATAGATAATCATAGCGTGAAGTTCATCGGTTCTGCGACTATTGGTACTGACCACGTTGATGAGGCTTATTTGGCTGAGCGCAATATTACCTTCGCCAATGCCGCTGGCTGTAGCAAGCATTCGGTGGCGCAATATGTGCTGACTGCTATCTTAACTCTACGTCCGCAATATTGGCAGCAGCCAATGACCCCATTAACATTGGGCATCATTGGTCTTGGCAATATTGGTAGCACGCTGGCACACTATGCAACTGATTTGGGCTGGCAAGTGCTCGGTTATGATCCGTTATTACCTGAATCAACGTTTAACAACGCCAGCTTCGCTCAGGTACTGAGCCAAAGTGATGTGGTAAGTTTGCATGTGCCGCTAACGGATGCAGAAGGCATTAAAAGCAGCAACTATCCAACACAGCATTTGATTGATGCGGCTGTTCTTGAGGCGCTGCCAGTAGATACTTTACTAATTAATAGCGCGCGCGGACCCGTGATTAAGGCCGATGACCTCGAGGCGGATATTGACCGTACAGGACGGCAGGTCGTGCTTGATGTGTTTGAACATGAGCCACAGATTACTGAGCGTTTGTTGTCGAAGCTGGCTATCGCCACCCCGCATATCGCTGGCTACACCTTAGAAGGTAAGCTACGCGGCACGCAAATAATCTATGACGCGTTATGTGAAAAATTTACCGTGATCCCTGCTCAGTCCATGCATAAACTGCTACCAGTCAATATGTTCTTATGGTCCGAGCTAAAAGCGCATCCTGACAGACTTATTAAGTTTTATGACATTATGCAAGACGATGCGTTATTACGGAGCAAGGTAGCCGACGGCCAAGTTAACGGGGCCAATTTTGACCAGCTTAGACGGGATTATCACTTGCGCCGTGAATGGCAGTTCTAAATAACCTCTATAAGTTAAATAACCTCTATAAACAGTCCCTATAAACTTTGATCGATTTTAAAATCTTCACGGTTTTAAAGAACATCGCAAATAAGTATGGGTATTACCCAAGAAACCCCTACCTCTTAGGTAGTGGGTAGTTCATGAACAGTAGTAAACAACGATGACCTTAGACAGTAAGCAAACCTTAATGCCCACGCCATCATACGCGCCAACGATGACTCTGACTATGGCGCGTAAGCGCGCAAAAATACTGCACGATATTCGGCAGTTTTTTATAGCACGCCAAGTGCTTGAGGTACAAACGCCGTTACTATCGCAGGCCGGCAATACCGATACCTTTCTACAATCAGTCACTGCTCACGTCACCTATCAAGACCAACAACGCTCCTATTATCTGCATACTTCACCTGAGTTTGCGATGAAGCGTTTACTTGCCAGTTGGCAGGTGGCTATTTATCAGATTTGTCCGGTTTTTCGTGATAACGAGATAGGGACACGGCATAATATTGAGTTCACCATGCTTGAGTGGTATCAGCCGTACTCTAGCTTAAATGACCTTGCTGCCGAGCTTGGTGAGCTGTTATCAGTGCTGTACGGCTATCCAATAGTGATGAATCATTACCGCTATGTTGACGCGTTTATGGACTTTGTCGGTATTCACCCCCTAACGGCCAGCATCGACGCGCTACAAGCGGTCGCAGAAGACAAAGGTTTAACAGGCTTTGATTTTAATAATAAAGAAGACAGTCGCCAAAGCTGGCTGGATTTATTGTTCAGTCATGCGGTAGAACCAAACCTAGGGCATGATTTGCCCACATTAATTATCGAATATCCACCTGCGACCGCCGCATTAGCAAAAACCGCTCTCGATAGGGACGGTAATATGGTCGCTAAGCGCTTTGAGTTATATATCAACGGTATTGAGCTTGCTAACGCTTATGATGAATTAGCGGATGGCACAGCACTGAGACAACGTTTTGAGCAAGACAATCAATTGCGCCGTCGTCATAACTTACCGCCGGTCCCCATTGATGAGCATTTGCTAGCCGCTTGCGATGATTTGCCACCATGTAGCGGCATTGCTGTTGGTATCGACAGACTATTGATGGTGCTAACGGGAGCAACTTGCCTACAAGAAGTAATCCCTTTCCCTAGTGGTTTGGCATAAGGCGCTTATAAGCTTTAGCACACGAATAGCCTCAATTCATATACGCCAACAACAAACATACCGACAATAAAAAACATGTCATCAATCGACCCATTCTAGATACTGTTTCTAGAAGCTATGAGCCAATTGGTGACATGTTTTGAAGGTTGTTACTTTAATATTTGCTAATGGTTAACAGATTCGTTATAAACTTGCGATAGCTTCATTTATTGGCGTATCACCATTCTGCATGCTAAAGACCTTTTTGCTCGCACTGTCATCATTTAACACCGCTACTAGCGTAGCAGCGACATCTTCGATGGCATTCTCGCCAGCATCAGTACCATTGACTGTAATTTTACCGGTACCGGCACGTTCTTTTAGGGCAGCGGCTTGAACGATAGTGTAATCAAGGGTGCTGTCGTTGACTAACCATTGGTCAGCGTAATGTTTGGCGATGTAATATTCTTTTAAATTTTCAATCGCAGAGCTTGTCCATTTGCTAGTGTCCAATGAAAACACCGTGCTGAGCATGATATAGCGCTTGATACCTTTGTCCTGTGCCGCTTGCATGGTTTTCACTGCACCGTGTAAATCTACTTCTAATAAGTCTTTATTTCCAGAACCTGCTACAAAGTATATTGCTTCAACATCATCATCAATTTGATTTTGAATGTCGTCTTTATTTGCTAATAGATCTAAATCCAATTGTGAGTAATTATCCGCATCGAATAATTTCTTTTTGTCGCGTGTGGTGCCGATTACTTGATGCTTATCGGTTAATAGTTGCTTAACCAAATCACTACCCACTCGACCGCTTGCGCCAATCACTAAAATTTTCATAATCTTTCCTATTATTTATAATGGATTTATTGTTCTAAATATTTACCATTAAGCGCCATATATGAAAAATACTACATGACAGTTATCGTTATAAAATTCTTAACGGTAAAAGCTGAATACACAGTAACAAATGCAAAGCACTTACTTCGTTATGAAGCGTGCCTATTGCATGATGTTTAGTTGCAGAATGTATAGGGTTTGCAGTAAGGAAAAGAATTTAATCTTACTATTTATTGAGACAGTAATAGAATAGCGAGAGATATAATAAAAGCGGTATAGGTAAAAAACGGTTATTAGCTTATTCATACTATAGTTGAGCCACTTTAAAACGAACACAGTATGGCTGGGAGAAATTTTCGAAGCCTCTGGAGTGACGCAGTCACACAGCAAGCTAGAAAAATTTCTGCCAGTTATACGAAACCATGTTTGTATCTATTTTATTTGGTACTGACTATACTAAATTTATTCCATCCGTTTAAGCTATTTATACATTAGGCTGTTTGCATATAAATTAGCCACGAACGAGACTATTAAGCCCATCAGCAAAAGCTTTTTTATCGCGGTCGCCATAGGGTTTTTGGCCGCTCATTTGTTGCAACTCTAACACTCCAGTACCACGCATGGTATCCATAAAATCGCGCATATTCAGCTTTTGCTTGATGTTGTTTTTATCATAAATGACTCCGCGCGTGGTTAGGACCTTGCCGCCTTTATCAAGAATATCGTTGGCCAATGGAATGTCACTAGTGATGGCCAAATCGCCTGCTTGTATGTGCTCAACGATATAATCATCGGCTTTGTCGAACCCTTGTGGCACTACTGTCATCGTTATCAATGGCGATTTGCGCAGCTTAATCGGCTGATTGGCGACGAATATTGCCATCGTTTCTGTGCGTTCAGCAGTTTTGATAATCAACTCTTTGGCAACCAGCGGCACTGCATCGCCATCCACCCAAATCTGCATTATTTTTTTGCCTCGTCATTGGTGTCTTTTGGCGTTTTATAATTTGCAGTTATGGTAGACGCTTCTTTTGCAGCGTTAAGGTCAGCTTCTTGGTTTTCAGCACCACTTGCGCTATTAAGCTCAGTATTATTTATCGCCGCGCTTTTTTTATCTAGACCCACCTTATTGGGTAATACCGCAACCAGCTTGGCCAATGCTGGCTCCAAATCGGTGACATCATTGGGCATTAAGGTAATATGGGCAATTTTTCGATCGTCACGTTCCGCCTTATGATAGCTGTGATAATGGGCACCATCTATATTTAGAACGGCGCTAATATCAGGATATTGTCCCAATACGTTGACCATAATCGCCGGATGGACGTTGTCGGTATCACCTAAAGGCAGACCTACCACGGCGCGAATATGGTTTTCAAACTGACTGGTGATTGCCCCTTCGATACTCCAGTGCCCAGAGTTGTGGACGCGCGGCGCAATCTCATTAGCAAGTAGGGAATCATGGCCGCGGGCGTCTTTAGTGACGAACAGCTCAAGCGCCATAACACCAACATAGCCGAGATGATTCATCACTGTCGTAATCGCATCTTTTGCTTGTTTAAATAAATGACTGGTACCCACTGCTGGCGCTTGAGTCTTGGCCAGCACACCATTGTGGTGATGGTTTTCGACTAAGTCATAACAGCGAACCGTACCGTCTTGCGCGCGTGCAGCAATGATGGAGACCTCACGGCTAAAGTTAATAAAACCCTCAGCTATTAATGGGGCAGGTGTCGGCGTCAATGCCCCTTTGCCGCTTACTGCCTCTTTGAGGTCTTGCCAAGCCAGCTTGATATCACTGTCTTGCTTGATAGTATATTGACCTTTGCCATCATAACCACCGCGGCTGGTTTTAAGCACGATAGGCAGTCCTAAGGTATCGCAAGCCTGTTTTAATTCGGCTTGTGAACTAACCACCATAAAGGGTACAGTGGCGATATCAAGTGTATTAAACATTTGCTTTTCTTTTAAGCGGTCTTGAGCAATATCAAGGGCAATCGGCGGCGGAAACATACCTTGTTTTGTACTGGTACTTTTTGTACCTGTACTTTTTACGTTTGACTGGGACAACTGCGCCAGCTGCTCGACGGTTACTGTTGGGGTATTTTCAAACTCTAAGGTAAACACGTCTGCTGCGGCAATAAAATCTTCTAACTGTTCGCTGCTAAAGACGCGGCCATAAAGGCTGGCAGGGCAGTCGATATTGTCTTCTAAAAACACACACTGATAACCCAACGGCAGTGCTGCTTGTGCGAGCATCATGCCGAGCTGACCACCGCCTAAGATACCGATAGTACGAATGGTTTGGGTGACAGGATAAGCGTTGGCTGTGGTCATGGAGGGCTCTTTATATTGAAAATGGGTTAAGTCGTTCAGTACGGTAAAAGGCGCGTAAAAATAGTAAAAGGTGCACGATATGCACCTTGTATTCAGTAAAACCTATCTAAAAATAAATATCAAGTTAACAAAATTCAAATTAAATCTATCTGAGCTAAAAGGTCAGGCTAAGTACGATTTATTGGCTCAGTATACTTGCATTATTATTCGCGATATTTAGTGGTTAATTATCAGCTGTTAATGATACCAGGAGTTGGGCTGGCTAGAATAGTTTCAGTTTGCGCTTTACGTAGATTATGCAGCTTAGTAGCAATTAAATTATCATGCAATGCTAAAATTTGAATGGCAAGCAGGGCGGCATTATAAGCGCCAGCGCTACCGATCGCTAATGTTCCAACCGCAACACCCTTGGGCATTTGCACGATAGACAATAAGCTGTCCCAACCGCTCAGCATTGAGGATTTTACCGGTACGCCCAAGACCGGCAGTGGCGTTTGGCTGGCACACATACCAGGTAGATGCGCCGCGCCGCCTGCGCCCGCGATAATGACTTGTAAGCCGTTGTCCTTAGCGCCTTTGGCGTAGTCGAATAATCTGTCCGGCGTTCGATGCGCCGAGACCACTTCGCATTCAAAAGCGATATCAAAATCTGCCAATAGTTGGGCGGCGGCACTCATGGTTGCCCAATCAGACTGCGAACCCATAATGATGCCAACTTTTGGTTGACCGCTAGGGGAAGTAATAGGGCTGTGTTGATCGATAGAATGGGCAGTAGCCGATGCAGTGCTCATGATAGGATATCCTCAAAACGACCATCATACAAAAGTTTTGCCCCAGCCGTAAAGCCAAGTTTTATTATTGGTAGCCCTGTACCGTTTCTAAATTGAATTAACTATAGTTACTCTAATGCTGGTTACTCAATCATGACGATATTGCACGAAATTAGCAGCTTTGAGGGGTAGAGACTGTTCAGTATCCAGCTGATAGCAAGTTAGGTAGCCGCTATCGACCGCTGCTGAATAATCAGTACAAATCACTTGAATACTGAGTGGTTCGGGCTCGCCAGTCAACCAATAATGACCAACGAACACGGGCTTATGGGTTTTCAAAGCAAAGTTTATGTTTTCAGCCATGGCATCAACTGGGATTTGTGCCAGTCCTGAATTAGGGGCGCGTGCAATTTGATGAATGGTTTGGGAGTTTAGCTCATCAAGCCACCAGCGCACTCGAACTTGCGTGCGCTCAGCGCCGTCTTTGTCGACCATGACTAGACCATCTGGTAGCGCTGTTTCTACGCCTTTTAATACGCGCTCAAGTGCTTCATAGGGCGAGGTATGCTTTTGCGCCGTCATTAATAGCGCTTCAGGCGTCAGACAATTATCGGCGGTCAGTAACGGTTTGAGTACCGCCATACTGTCCACATCCCAGCAGGCATGGACAAAACAGGCGTATTCGGTCTCAAGCCATAACGGAATTTCATAAAACCTTTGTAGCCAATATTGATGAGACTTTGAGCCAAAGGGTACTTCGGCTAGGAACGCCTCATGCTGATGATTATGGACGTCATTATGAGAGCGTAAATAGCGCTGAGGATTGCTGTTATTGTGACTGGGTTCAAGGGTAGCAAAGGTGAGTGCATTGTATTCATGATTGCCCATTACCGCGTCAGCAACGCCCGCGTCTAACATCGCAAAGACAGTCTCAAGCGTTGCTACCTGCTGTGTTCCGCGATCGATCAAATCACCAATAAATAACGCGCGATGACCGTCCGGGGGCATAAAACACTCACCATTATGGTTATAGCCTAATTGTTTAAGTAAGCCGATTAGCTTATCCGCATAACCATGAATATCACCAATAATATCTATAATCATAAGTCGTTATCAAATTCAAAGTTCTCAAAAATTAAAATCATCTCTAAAAAATGGGCGAGAGTAGCGCATTAATAAAGTGGGGCAGCACTTGCGGCTCCAGTATAATGGTCGCTATCACCCCAAATGCACCGCCCCATAGATGCGCCATATGATTGATATTGGACCCACCGCGCTTATTAGCGTAGATGCTATAAGCCACATAAGCGACGGCAAATAATATCGCTGGAATAGGAACAATGGCAAACAGGTAGATAGTCTCCCATGGCGCTAATAAAATAAAGGCAAACAGTACCGCTGAAACCCCGCCCGATGCCCCAAGGCTCAAATAGCTGGCATTGTTTCTATTCTTAATATAGCTTGGAATCATCGCAATGATGATAGCTACTATGTAAAATACTATAAAGCCATAACCACCCAAAAACGGCTCATACAGACCTTCAATAGCGCGACCAAAAAAGTATAAAGTAAACATATTGAACAGCAGATGCATACTGTCAGCATGAATAAAACCGTGCGTTACAAAGCGGTCCCACTGACCATCACTCACTGCCGGTGGATAAAAAATCAGCCGATTAAACAGCGCTTTATTTTGCCACGCTAATAAACTGACAACAACGGTAATAATAATGATAAGAGTTGTGTGGTTAAACAAAGAGTAATCCTTAGACTAATAAACAAAGACCATTAGAGTCTAATGGCTATCGCTAAGTAGCAGCTGAATAGCAGTAAAGTAATAATGTAAACGCGAGCATTGCGACTACCGATTTTCTTTTATCTCATTTTCTTTTATCTCATTTTCTTTTATCTTAAATACTTTGAAGCCAAACCACAATCATGCTCCGATAGAATTTACATACGCATACAAATCAAGAGCAATTAAGGCGGAACTCATCGCATTAACCTCATATACCCTAAGCGCTTTTTATGGTTGACTTAATAACTGCTTTCATTACTACATAATGTTATTAAGCAGCAAAAATTTCCCCCAGTCGTACTGTCTCTATTTTAAAGTAAACTGACTATAGATCCCTTATCTTTATTTTGAACGATTTTTGCAATGTTTCCACCTTAAAACTAACGCCGGTAAAGGCCGTATTTATGAATATTATTGACCAATTAGAACAAACCGTTACCCCTGCGGTATTAGGGGTAAGTGGTAGCGTGGCCCATCTCAGCTTGCTTGAGCAGTTTTATGCGATTTTAGTCACCCGCCTTGCTGTTCCAGAGGTGTACACGCAGCTGCAACGTACCGATAATCTGGTAGACCCAGTGGCGAGCCGGCCATTATTTGAGCAGCTGTGGCAACAGCCAAGTCAGCGCCGTTTGTTAATTCAAGAGCTGGCAGCCACCCATCATATCGATGAGACGACGACAGAGAAGCTGGTCACAAATGCCGCGCATTTGGCGTACCAAGAGCTTAAGCAATTGGCGAATGGACAGTTTTTGCCTGCATTTTTGCAAGCGCAGCAGCCTACTATCCGTCAGTATTTACCCGTTTGGGCGTCATCGGTCATTGCTCCTGTGGCGGAAGTAACAGAAGAGCCGCTGATTTATGAAAACAATCAAGTGACCAAAGCCGTAGTTGCGGCTGAGCAAGCGCTTGCTACTGATGATATGCCTGTAGTTATTGAAACCAATGACGACTCTGTACCTATTGCCACTGATGCTATTCATGCCAATCCTTCCACCTATCATACGTTAGATACCCGCGCAGAAGTACGCAGCCGTAATCAGCGCAATGACTTGTTA
This sequence comes from Psychrobacter sp. LV10R520-6, assembly GCF_900182925.1. Classification (NCBI taxonomy): domain Bacteria; kingdom Pseudomonadati; phylum Pseudomonadota; class Gammaproteobacteria; order Moraxellales; family Moraxellaceae; genus Psychrobacter; species Psychrobacter sp. LV10R520-6. The sequence continues at coordinate 3,141,643 of NZ_LT900024.1, forward strand.
GTGCGTTTATTGTTATTGGGCGGCGCATTGCTGGCCATTGGGTTGGTTTGGGCACTATTCTTTAGACATGATAATGCTGAGCCTGTTCAATCGGTAGTGGTCGCGCCTGTGGTAACCACGCCCGAGGTGACGACGCCGCAAGTATTAATACCTGCGCAATTGATGGTTGGCGTCGATGATAGTGGTAACTTATATACCTGTTCGGCAACGGTTGGTGATGTTAATTTACAAACCTCGTTCAGACAAGCCTTAATAACCAGCTTTGGTGAGCAAGCCAGCATTTGTGATGTAACCGTGCAAGAAGGAGTAGCGACCACACTTGCAAGTATGAATATAGCCACGCTGCCCAATGTCTTAACTTTAATGAGAGCCGCGCCATTTTCACGGCTACAACTGCAAAATGACAGTATTAGATTAGAAGCGCCAGATGATATTCTATTACAGCGCTTGCTCATTGATGTGCGCACGTTAATACCAGCGATGACGATTACCACTGCTACGCCGATAGCTATTGCACAGCCTCCCACCAACACCTATGACGAAACTTATAATAATAGCAATTTTAATAACGGTGATAACAACAATGCCACTATACCAAACAATGGCAGCTCTCCCATTACTACTAATGACAATATGATAACCAATCAGCCGAACCAGCAGCCTACTAGCAATAACATCGACAATAATATTGAATCTGCGCCCCCACCACCTCCGAGAAGTATCAATAGTAACCGCAATAATCTACCGCCAAACGATCAGCCTGTTCAATCTTCAGGGCCAATGTCACAGGCCGAAGTTGATGCTATTGCCAACAACACTATTATCGCTGAGCCTGCGCAAGGGGGTCGTCCAGTTGATAAAAACGCCATTTCTAATCAATGAATTCAGTAAATTGAGATAAGTATTTAAAATAGTGTGGCTGGCTAATTCATTAATATTGTTTAAGTTTTTAACTAAAATTGCTCACTACCTCAGTATTCTGTGTAACTACTTATCGTTGTCATGTTAATGATATGTAATACGTAGTAGTTGTAGTTACGTGTAACACCTGAAAGATTACTTAAAGTATCATTTTCACAACAGCGCATTTATTGTGTGAGCTTAGCTAACACTTCTATAATGAACGCAACCAAACAAATCAATCAGCGCTAAATAAATTAATAAGGACACTTTATAATTGATTTGTATCAGAATAAATGTGTTTGTTAGCTGTTTTGAATAAGAGTGATTTTTATATCACACGAACAACAATTAATGGAGAAAATATATTATGGATATTATCAATCATTTGACAAGAACAGTCAGTCCAGCCGTGCTTGGCGATGATCAGAGCCCAGCTAAGAAAGGCCTTCTTGAGCAATTTTATGCTATTTTTGCAGCTCGTTTAGCGGATAAAGACACTTACGGGCGTTTTTCAAACGAAAACATAGCGCGTGATGATCAAGGATTTTATGACCGAGTATGGACCGATGATGCACATCGTGACCGTATATCACGCGAACTTGCCGGAGCACATAACGTTGATGCGACTGCAGCTCGTGGCCTAGTCGCTATGGCAGCACCGCTGGCATATCACGAAATCAAAAGTCTAGCTGGCACAACTCCTGTACCTCAGTTTTTAAACGACAATCTTGATAATTATCAGCATCATATCCCAGCTTGGGCAAGTGCTGTCGTACCGGCTGGTATGGTAGCTGCTGGGCCTGCTGGCGAACGCATTTCTGATACTACCAGTATGGCACCACTAGTACGGGAAGAAGAAAAAAGTGGCAGCTTTATGAAAGCGTTATTGCCAATTATTGGTTTGATTATTTTGGGTGCTTTGGCTTGGGCGCTACTCAGAGGTTGCCAAGAGAATCCTGAGCCAGTCGCAACACCGATAGTTACTGAAGAAGTGGTTGGGGAAGAAACCACGCCAGTTACGGCAATGGCAGCAGCTGAGGATATCGAGCCTGCATCACTTCGCATTGCTACCGGTGAAGGCAACATGCTATATGCTTGCCGCATCAATGCTGGTGACGAAGCACTTAACTCTCAAATCATGAGCGCGGTGCAAAATGCCTTTGGTGACGAAGCGGCTAAGTGTCGCTCAGACGTTGATGACGGTTTTGCTACAGATATGCCAGCCGCTTCAGTGCTATCAGCGATTCTACCAATCATCCAAAATTCGCCCAATGCTAGCATGATTGTTAAAGGTGATGAGATCGTTGTGAACTCGCCAGATGCTGCGTCACTTGAGCAATTGGTTGCCGATATCCAAGCAGCTGCACCTGCTATGATGGTAAGAGCAGAAGGTCCATTGGATATGCAAAATGAGATTGATAATAGCTTAGTTGCTGCAGACGCCGCTGTTGAGAAGCTGGGTGAAAATCCAGACCCACGCGATGTTGCCCGTGCACTCAGCCTTCAAGTGATTAACTTTGAGCTTGATAAAGCCTTTATTCCAGATGTTAACAAACCATTTCTTGAGCGCTCCGCTAATATTATCACTAAAGTAGCTGATATGAAGCTTATGATTATTGGTCATACTGACAGCTTAGCTTCAGATGCGTACAACATGGATTTATCTCGTGATCGCGCTGAATCTGTAAAAGAGTATTTGGTCTCTCAAGGTATTGATGCAAGCAAGCTGATGACTAAAGGTATGGGCGAGTCTGAACCAATCGCTGATAACTCAACTGAAAAAGGTCGCTTCCTTAACCGCCGTATCGAATTTACTGTTTATGATGAAAGCATGGCAGTAGATGATAATGGGATTGCTATAACTGCAGGTGATGGTGGTGATATGGGTGTAAATACAACTATGGACCCAGACTTGAACCCCTTAGACAATAACAACGATGACTTACTACCAGACGGCGATGACCCAAGCCAAGGTACAGCATTAGACCCAAAAGCCAACACTCAATAAAGATCTGATTGAACAACGCGTAGACCAGTCATACTGAATAAAAACCGCATCTATATAGATGCGGTTTTTTTGTGGTTGTTATAACAAAGTCTACTTATAGGCTGTTGGGTCTTTTGTTTCAGTAGTATTCTCGGATGATGGGATAGCAGACTGAATGGCAAAAAAAGTCTGTAGCACCGTATCTTTAGCTTGTTGCCAATGGTCAAACTGCTGGCAAGTGGAACCTAAGTCACCTTGCCATACTGGTATCTGTCCGCACATAGTTTTGATACGTTTTTGATTGGGATAGGGCAAGTCTTGAGCAGCCTCGGCAGCTTCATGTGCGGCCACTCTATCATTACATACCAGTGCAATATCACAGCCTGCCTCAATGGCTGCATGTACGCGGGCGCTAACATCACCTGCTGCTTGCGCTCCTGCCATAGACAAGTCATCAGAGAACACAACTCCATTGAAATTTAGCTGCTTTCTCAAAATATCCTGTAGCCAAATTTTAGAGAATCCGGCTGGCTTAGTATCGACTTGTGAAAACATGACGTGCGCTGGCATCAAGGCATCGAGCCATGGCAGCGTTTGAGCAAAGGGCTGCATATCACTGGCCATAATCTCATCAAAGCTACGATCATCAATGGCTTCTGAGACGTGCGAATCAGGAGCGATAGCCCCATGACCGGGGAAGTGCTTGCCTGTGGTCGCCATGCCTGCCGCTCGCATGCCGCGCATAAACTGAGTGGCTAAGGCTACGATCACTTGTGGCTCTTGATGAAAGCTACGGTCACCGATCACTTGGCTGATACCATCTCTATCGAGCACCGGTGCAAAGCTGAGATCAATCCCCACCGCCAGCACTTCCGCTGCCATCAGGTAACCACAATCATAAGCACAGCTGAGGGATCGGCTGGGATCTTGGTCAAATAAATCACCAAGTTTGCCCATGGGTGGTAATGGGGTAAAGCCTTCACGTAAACGCGCCACTCGGCCACCTTCTTGATCGACGCCAATTAGAATATCAGGATTGTGATAACGAATATCGTCGCACAGCGCACGCACTTGGGCAGCATCTGCCACGTTGCGGGCAAATAATATGACCCCGCCCACTTGTGCTTGTTTGATTAAGCTGACATCCTCAGCGGTCAGCGCTGTGCTATCAATATCAATCATTAATACGCCATACATTGCATGATCCTTAAAGTGTTATACACTGTTATTTTGTGGGCTTATTTTTTAAACGATACTAGTAAGTAGAATCAATTAAATAAAATCAATTAAATAAAATGAATCGACCTCGATTATAATCTTATTATGCCAGCTATTGGTCTTTAGGTATAACCTGACCGATCAATAAGCTGCTGATATCACTTGTTTGTTATTTAATATTTGTTACTTAATACCAGTTACTTAATAGTGAGCAACTAATGCTAAGTCAGGCGCTCATAAGCGCACAATAAATATGACAGAAAGTTTGGTAAGTGCCAGTCTAGCGTGTAATATTGTTCCTACAGTTTGAGACAGTCCAGTGGCTATGCGCATGCTAGTATTGATTGCTTTTTAGTTGTGTATAATCAATTAAGAACAATAAATTCAATCTAATTTTAGACTTTAAAATCAGTTTACGCATTCAATTTAGATATACAGTGAGAATGCCTACCTATTTGAATCAATAAAGTGCCTGCTTTATAAAGCGTTTAATACATAATAATAAAAAATAAGTATGGTGCGTTTATTGGCATTTAGTGCTAGCTTAATTGATAATTCAATTGTAAAAATAATGTAGTAGAAATGGCCAAATAGTAGAAACAGCCAAACTTGACGGACAGCGATAGATTAAGTGGTTTTTTTTGTGATAAAACAGACAATGTTTAAAATACTTCTAACTTGAGACAACTAGGTACATATAATGAAAAAACAACCAGCACAGTGGTTACTCAGTGCGGCGTCAGTGGGTATCGCTGGTCTTATTCTTACCCAAAGCTACGGCACGGCAGTCGCAAACACCGAAACTGAAGGCTTCGTACCGACGCCTGAACAGAAAATAACCACCCGCCAAGTAGCGGCCTTACTGGATCGTAGTCATTATCTTAATCAGCCTCTTGATAGCGAAATGGGCAGTGAGATTCTGTCTATGTATATTGATGGTTTAGATCCGAATCACACCCTATTCTTACAATCTGATGTCGATGAATTTAATAAAAAATATGCGGGTGATTTCGGTAATCGGCTTAAGCGCGGTGATTTGTCCGCAGGCGTAGAGATCTTTGAGCGCTATCGTAAACGTTCTAATGAATATTTTGAGATAGCCACAAAAATGCTCAAGACCGATCTTGATTTAACCAGTGATCAGACCCTCATTTTGGATCGTGAAAAACTGGGACATTTTAAGACCAAAAAAGCCCAGCGCGATTATTGGGCGCGTCAGCTAAAGTTCCAGCTGATGAGTATCACTTTGGGTCAAGAAGACGAAAAAGCCAAAGAGCAGGTCTTTTTAAATAATCCTGATATTACCCGTGGGCAAGACTTGGTACGTGATGATCAGCGAACCCCGAGTGAGATTTTACTCAATCGCTTGTCACGTCAACAAGGGCAGATGGGACGTCTTAATGACAATGAGGTCATGGAAACGGTATTAAATACCGCCATGCTCACTTACGATCCCCACAGCAACTATTATGCGCCGATTCAAGCGACTGAGTTGCAGATTCAGTCCAACCTGCAATTAGAAGGCATTGGCGTCACTATCCGGCCCGATCGTCAAAACCCAAACTATACGAGCATTGTGACCTTAGTCGATGGAAGCCCTGCGGCCAAGACCAGTCGGATAAAACCCGGTGACTTAATCATCGGTATTGCCGAAGATGGCAAAACCATGACCGATGTGGTGGGCTGGTCAACGCGTGAGATTGTCGGACTGATTCGCGGTAAGCGCGGCACTTCGGTCACGCTTAAGCTGCGGCAACCAAATACCCCTGAAGCTGGCGCCCGAACGGTGACGGTCGTGCGTGATATTATCGAGCAAGAAGAATCTGGCGTCACCCAGCGGGTGGTTGAGATTCAGCGTCCTAATATTGATGCCACGCCGAAACGCATTGGCGTCCTTGAAATACCTAGCTTTTATTTGAATTATCGCGCTCGCCGTAATGGTGAGGACTATCGTAGCGTCAGTATCGATACCGAGAGCGCCCTTAAAGAATTGAATAAAGAAAACATTGATGGTTTGGTGGTGGATCTACGCAACAATCCTGGCGGCTCTCTAGATGAAGTGGCTAAAATGCTAGGGCTATTTATTAAAAGTGGGCCTTTAGTACAAATTCGTGATAATCGCGGCAATGTTCAAGTGTACCGTGATGATGATGGAGGCGAGCAACTGTACGACGGCAAGATGGTAGTACTGACCAACTTGGCCTCTGCTTCTGCCAGTGAAATATTTGCCGCTGCTATTCAAGATTATGGCCGTGGATTGGTGGTCGGTAACACCACAACAGGTAAAGGGTCAGCGCAAATTCAACTGGATAATTTAGCTTTGGGCTCTGCAACCTTAACCCAGCGTAAGTTTTATCGTATCACGGGAGGCAGTACCCAAAATAAGGGGGTCGTCCCCGATGTTGAGCTGGTCAATATATATGATGATGCTACCTTTGGTGAGCGTGCGCAAAAAAATGCGTTACCTTGGGATACTATTAAGACAGCAGCTTATAAGCCTGAAGCGAAGTTTAGCGATAATACGTTGGCAACCCTGAATCAGCAGTCTAAAATTCGCCAGCAGAAAAATCCGCAATTTGTTTACTTAACGGCGCTAAATGACATTCGTGATATGGACGATGGAAAAAAACCAATCAATCTTGATATTAATAGCCGCCGCGCCAAGATGAAACTGATCGAGACGCGTTCGATAGAAGCGGAAAACAAGCGTTTGATAGCGACTGGTGAGCGCTCGTATGCCAACTGGAATACTTATCAAGCTGCGATGGATGCAAAATTTGAAGAACGAAGCCAAATGAAAGAGGCTGAACGCCCGCAGTTACCGGAGGACGAAGCTTATATTACTGAATCCGCTTATCTGATGTTGACCGCTGATCCAAAAGTTAACCTTAGTCCTGAAGAAAAGCTATAGGTTATAATTCGCCATAAAGTTGGTGTAAGCATATGCTTACATGTAATGACGCCTTAGCCACTTACTAACAACAGTCCAATCTGCGATTATACAGTCACAGCACGATTTGAACGATACTGTTTATTTATACTAGGGATTGGTATTTATAGGTAGTTTATAGATTGGGTCAGGGATGGCTTGCTGAGTAAGGATGATAGGGCAGGATGCCCGTTGGTTGCCTCGTACTTGGGATTGAGTATGGTGTAACGTTAACAAGGATGGTTAGTAATTGAGACCGTATAGCGCTTGTCGTTATACGGTTTTATTACGTTTGTCAGCCTGTAACGGTTAATCTATAAGTTAGTAATATAAAAGGTTTTCAGTACTATGCAATTATTTTATTTACATAAATTAAGTACATAAAAAAGCCAGTAGACATTGCTACTGGCTTTTTTTGCTTCGAGCGACTGAGTTTTAAGCAACAATTAATTTAATTAAACGGCCACCTAAAATTCAGTAATAATGCTCTATACGTTTGCTATAAGCTTAGTGCTCAACGCCGCCAGCACCATGTACATGGCCATGGCCTAGTTCTTCTTCAGTAGCCGCACGAACTTCTTGGATTTCAACATCAAAAGTTAAACGCTTGCCCGCTAACGGATGGTTAGCATCAACAGTCACTTCTTCGTCGTTCACTTCAGTTACTGTCACTAGCATTACTTGCTCGCCCGCTTGTGACTGGAACTGCATACCAGGCTGGATATCATCAACACCTTGGAAGTTATCACGTGGTACATGTTGTACCGCTTGCTCTTGGTATTCGCCATAGCCATCAACAGGCTCAACAACAGCATTGACTTTTTCGCCAGTAGATTTGCCTTCTAGTTGTTGCTCAAGGCCTGGAATGATGTTGCTGTGTCCATGTAAATAAGCAAGCGGTTGCCCTTCTGGAGACTGATCAAGGATAGTACCTTCGTCATCTTTTAGGGTATAGTTAAACTTGACGGCAGTGTCTTTTGCGATAGTAGTCATAAATTATCCTAAATATATCGATATAAAAATTTAAATACGGTTGCAATAAACCTAAAAAAGCCAATCAACCAGCTAAAAAGCCACGTCATCAGTTAATTATCGTCAGTTTATTCGGGTAACTTTAACAGTTAGCATCTTTAATTGAGATGGCCCACATAACTTTCAAGGTAAAAACCATAAAAATTGCCAATTAGTACATTAATTATTATAAAAACCGAAGTTCTCATGATAATAGCAGGGCAGTTGTTGCTTATTCACGGTTTGTCAGTTGCGTTTTTAACATAGGACTTTTACCATAATGATAAATACAACGATAAGAATTGATTATGACTAAATCTCAAATAAATGATGTAGCAACGACTACTGATATTAATTACCGGCTCAATTTTGAGCGCTTTTTGGAACATCTGGTTGATGTCACCTTAACCTTTACGGCCAGTAATGACGCTCCTTGTCTATGGTTACCGGCATGGATTCCAGGCAGTTATCTCATGCGGGAATTTGCTCGCCATATCACGGCGGTGCACTATCAAATAGAAGACAGACAGATTGTAGATGAGGATAAAGTATCTAATAAAGACCAACAGGCGACTAATCACTACAAAAACACTAATCACCGTGCCCAAAAAATAGATAAAAATACCTGGCAGCTGCCAAAAGTTGAAGCAGGGCAAGTGCTACACGTACATTATGAAGTCTATTGCTATGATTTATCGGTGCGTACCGCCTATGTTGATCAGCAGCGTTTATATGGCAATTTTACCTCGTTGGCCTTAGCGGTTGAGGGGCAAGAGCAGTCACCTGTGCAAGTAAGTTTGCTCGTACCAGAAGTGTTTTTGGCTGCCCAAAACCTCGAAAATCAACATTCAGGCAATGAAGAAGAAAGCAAAAATCTAAGCAATGTGGTGTTGGCATGCGGACTTGACGCCACTCATTTGCAAAGTGTCAGTCAAGAGGGTGATGGTCAACATGGCTATGGATTACAAGCAGATAACTACTATCAACTGATTGATCATCCGTTTGAGATTTCGATGCAACAAAGGTTTGACTTCATTATTCAAGATGATGAGCACCAAACCCTAAGCCATCGATTTTTTCTCTCGGGTAAGCATACTGCTAATATGGGACGGTTACAGCAAGATGTTACCCAAATTTGCCAGACCTATCTGAATTGGCTAGGCGATGCACCGTTCAACGATTACACCTTTATGACCTATGCCAGCGGTCAAGATTATGGCGGACTTGAGCACATCAATTCTACCAGCTTAATTATCCCGCGCCGCGATTTGCCCAGCGCCAATGAGCCAGATTTACCGAGCGCTGCTTATCAGCGTTTCTTAGGACTCTGTAGCCATGAATATTTTCATGCGTGGTGGGTCAAAACCGTACGCCCTGATGTCATGTTAGATGTTGATTTGCGCAAAGAAGCCTTTACGCCACTGCTATGGGTGTTTGAAGGCTTTACCTCTTATATTGACGACTTTATGTTGCAAGCATCTGGAGTCATTGATAAAGCCAGCTATTTGACCTTGTTAGCGGAACAAATTAATCGTTATCATCAGACTCAAGGACGTACGCAGCAAAGTGTCGCGGAATCGAGCTTTGATGCATGGATTAAGCTCTATCGTAATGATGAAAATACCGGAAACGCGGGCATCAGCTACTATAATAAAGGCGCGTTGGTAGCGCTGTGTTTGGATTTAACCCTATTACAAAAAAGCAAAGGTCGCTACCGTTTGTTCGATGTGGTCAAGGCATTTTATAGCCAAGCCAAACAGAAGAACAATCAGCGTATTGGCATTAGTTCTGCTGATATGGGTGCGGTGATTGGACAATTTATGCCAATAGCAGACTGGGAAGCGTTTGAGAGCCGCTACGTCAATGGCGTTGAAGAGTTGCCTCTTGAGCAGCTACTAGCTGCTAATGGCATTAAAATGCAAGCCGATAATAAAGAAACCGCAGACAAAAACATCCCTTGGGGCATGCGCTGTAGTGAGACCCCAGCTGGACTCAAAGTCAATCGGGTACAGCGTGATAGCCCCGCTGCCAAAGCAGGCATTTCGGCTCATGATGTGATTGTCGCGCTTGATGGTATTAAGGCAGATACTAAGCAGCTGTCTACTTTGTCAGTAGCACAACATGAGGTTGACTGCCATCTATTCCGCCGTGATGAGCTGATATGTGTAAAGGTTCAGCCAAAAACGAAAAAACAGAAAGAGCTTGAGAATAATGAGTCAGACGACGTTAACAAACCGTATCCTCATAAAGTAAGTTTGCGTTTAGCGGGGGCTGATAAGCTATCAGAATCAGAACAGGAAGCTGATAATCTTACGTCCACTCCGGTATGGCAAGCATGGCTTGAGGTAATGACACGTTATAAGGGTTAAGCCGAGAATTACCTATAGAAAAGTAGCTACTTATAAATAAGCAATTGATAAGCTCACAATAAAAAGCCCCTGCTAAACATAATTGTTTGGCAGGGGCTTTTAGCCATACGTTTTAAATTTAGACGTTAGGTTTATTAATCTTAGTAGGTTCTACGGCTTCCTTTGCATCTGAAGCGTTTTTTGTATCATCAGAAGTAACGCCAGCATCAGCGCCATAAGCAGCAATCCAGTTTTGCATCAGCTCAATCTCAGGCTGCTGCGCATCGATAATCTCTTGTGCCAGCTTACGCATTTCTTCATCTGTACCATATTTGAGCTGTATTTTTGCCATATCTACCGCACCGATATGATGAGGCAACATTCCACGAGCAAACGCCATATCTGGTACTGGATCTGCGATACCAAGCATCATCTCACCATGCATCGCGTTCATTCCATCAGCATAAGCTTTTTGCATTGCTGGTGTATCAGGCTTAGGATTGGCTGAATCAGGATGGCTGGCCAGCCACTTTTTTAGGATATCAATTTCGGTTTGCTGTGCCTTTGTAATAGCTTGGGCAAGCTGACGCATACTCACATTAGTACCGTATTTTAGCTCAATTTTAGCCATATCTACTGCGCCGCGATGATGTCCCAGCATCCCTTTAGCAAATGCGGTATCAGGATCGTTATAAACCATACCAATCATCATCTCATCACGCATTTGAGTCATCGACTTAGTGTACTCTTTGAGTATATCCGTCATTTGAGCCTCATCTCCCATCATATCGCCTTCTGTCATGTCATGACCGGCACGTGGGTCGATGTTTTCTACAGTATTAGTATCAGAGTCAGGCATCTGAGTCGATGACGGAGTGATTTCTTCCGTTGGCGTTATCTCGTCATTTTCTGTTGTCGGCTGACACCCGTAGAGCGCAAATGTCGTAGAAAGGACAGCAGCAAATAAGAAAAAACGACGAGAAATAAACATGACATATCCTTAACATGGGCGGGCTAAATGACAAGTGGACAAGACCTGCCGCGAGTATATAATAAAGTGCTGAATCTTAGCAGATAAACCTTACCAGTTCGAGACGCTACCTTTAAAATGTCGTAACGGCTTTAGATAGACTAGGTTCTAAATATACTTTAAAATTAAAAAGACGACACCAAACCTGTTCCCAAAAGCACTAGTTAACAATACCCAACTGTCTGCAGCGTTCGGTACTGAGATGAATGCGTACAAACTCTCCAACCGCCAGTGAGCCAAGCTCAAACCCTGCGACCGACCAACGAATGAGGCGCAGGCAAGGCAGACCTACATGCGCAGTCATACGTCGGACTTGACGATTCTTGCCTTCATAAATGGTCAGCATCAGCCATGAGGTTGGTACATTCTTGCGCTCGCGAATAGGCGGGTCACGTTGCCATAGCTCGACGGGTAAGTCGACTTCCTCAACCATAACAGCGATTGCCGGCAATGTCTTGCCGTCTTTAAGCGTCACACCCTTGGCCAGCTCAGCCAGTTGTGCTGGCGTGGCTACTCCCTCAACTTGCACTAAATACGTTTTACCTTGTTTTAGTGAAGACTCTTTAAAGCTATCAGCGCGTGGCGGCTGAGTGATGGCCTTATTCACTCGTCCATCATCGGTTAGGATTAATAAGCCTTCTGAGGTGGCATCGAGTCTACCCGCAATACGCAACGTTTTATCGCTAAAATATGGAGCGAGGGTTGTATGTGAGTTACCTCCATCATCGCGGAACTGACTTTGTACGCCATAAGGCTTATTAAATAATATAAGACTTGAGGTCGACATAAAATAACTATTCCTAAATTAAGTCATATCCCAACATAAGATATGATCAAACACGGATAAAGCGCTATACCGTACAATTATGACAGATAAGGCATTAAAAATTTTGTAATAAGAAAGTGGTACTCATAAACATAAGAATAAGGCGTGTGCCAATCAATATTAGTCCAGTATGCCTGTGCACCCAAAAACAAAATAAAACCATGCTACAATAGTGGTATTTATAATATTGATAGTTGCATATGACCCATGCATAAGAAAAATCATTTATAAGCCCTTTATTTTGGTACTATAGTGAGGATAAATTGTGACCTTTCTTATATATTAAATCTATAAATTAATCAACTATTGTCAACTATTGTGCAAGGTGCTTATATGCTTTGCACCTGTTCCTAATTTGTTATTAGTACTGTAGTTTCTGCAATATTGGTATCTTGTTTCGCATTAGTACTGCTATTTTTAGATCTATTTTCCATGACCTCGCCTAGCGCGCCGCTCGACCTCGCTTTTACTTATCTAGCAGGCCTTCATAACGTTATCATCATAACAGAGTGCCCAGCGTGCTTGCGACATCCAACATACAATCAAGGAGTTTGATTCATGTCCTATGATAAGGTTATCGTACCAAGAGACGGCGAAAAAGTAACCGTAAACGCCGATTTATCTTTTAACGTACCCAATCATCCAATCATTCCTTTTATCGAAGGTGATGGTATTGGTGTAGATATTACTCCTGTGATGATCAAAGTGGTTGATGCGGCAGTAGAAAAAGCTTATAAAGGCAAAAAATCAATCATTTGGATGGAAGTATATTGTGGCGAAAAAGCCTCTAACATCTATGATGGCGCCTTTATGCCAGAAGAGACCCTTGAAATTTTACGTGACTATGTGATCAGCATCAAAGGTCCATTGACCACGCCCGTTGGTGGCGGTATGCGTTCATTAAACGTCGCATTGCGTCAAGAGCTTGACCTCTATGTTTGTCAGCGTCCCGTACGTTGGTTCGAAGGCGTGCCCAGCCCAGTGCATCATCCTGAACTAACGGATATGATTATCTTTCGTGAAAACTCAGAAGATATCTATGCCGGTATTGAGTGGAAAGCAGGTACTGACGACGCGATCAAAGTAATTGACTTCTTACAAAATGAGATGGGCGTAACCAAAATTCGTTTCCCAGAAAACTGTGGTATCGGTATTAAGCCGGTATCAAAAGAAGGGTCACAGCGTCTGGTACGTAAAGCCATTCAACATGCTATCGATAATGATTTACCCAGTGTGACTCTAGTTCATAAGGGTAACATCATGAAGTACACGGAAGGCGCGTTTAAAGACTGGGGCTATGAGCTTGCAACTGAGCGCTTTGATGCTGAATTGCTAGACGGTGGTCCATGGATGACTATGAAGAACCCAAAAACAGGTAACGAGATCGTCATTAAAGACGTGATCGCTGATGCATTCTTACAGCAAATCTTAATGCGTCCTGCGGATTACTCAGTAATCGCTACTTTGAACCTAAACGGCGACTATATCTCTGACGCCCTAGCGGCAGAAGTTGGGGGTATTGGTATCGCACCAGGCGCTAACAAAGGTGGCGCAATCGCTGTCTATGAAGCGACTCATGGTACAGCACCTAAGTATGCGGGCCAGAATAAAGTAAACCCCGGCTCGCTTATTTTGTCGGCTGAGATGATGCTGCGTGATATGGGCTGGACAGAAGCTGCCGACCTCATTATCGAAGGCATTCAAGGCGCTATCAAGAATAAAACAGTCACTTATGACTTTGAGCGTTTAATGCCGGATGCTATCCTATTAAGTACTTCTGAGTTTGGTAAAGCGGTGATTAAGCACATGGATGCCTAATCGTGTTATTCACTTTATACCCTTTGTTAGTTAAAAAGCCATTTACTTAAAGGTAAATGGTTTTTTTATGAAGTTTTAAAACGTCCTAATAAATAAAATATAATAAAAAACACCCCAATAGTCTTAGACTGTTGAGGTGTTTTTTGTATGGGCTTAAAAAGCCTTAAAGTGCAAAGTTGCTTAAGCCTAATTACCTAAGCACAATGGCTTAAGTGCAATGAGCTAAGCTCAGTTACTTAAGAAGAGTTACAACGATGCAATCGCCTCATTGAATAAGGTGCTTGGACGCATCGCTTGCTTGAGCAATGCCTCATCGGCAAAGTAGTAGCCATTAACATCGACAGGCTTGCCCTGAACGTCATTCAGTTCTTTAACAATCGCGTCTTCATTGCTGGTTAGCTTTTCGGCAAGTGGCGCAAACTGTGCTTGTAGCTCCGCATCGCCACTTTGTGCCGCCAGCTCTTGAGCCCAGTACATGGCCAGATAGAAGTGACTGCCACGGTTATCCAGCTCACCAGTTTTACGTGAGGGACCTTTGTTATTTAATAACAGTGTTTCTGTGGCTTTATCAAGCGTATCCGCCAATACTTGCGCTTTGGCATTGTCGTTGTTGGTTGCCAAGTGTTCTAAAGAGACCGTCAAGGCCAAAAACTCACCTAGAGAATCCCAACGTAAATGGTTTTCCTCAAGCAACTGTTGAACGTGCTTTGGTGCAGAACCACCAGCGCCCGTTTCAAACAAACCACCACCTTTCATCAGCGGTACTACTGACAACATTTTAGCACTCGTTCCTAATTCTAGAATGGGGAACAAGTCAGTTAAATAGTCTCTTAGGATATTACCCGTAACAGAGATAGTATCAAGACCACGAGCGACGCGCTCTAAGGTATAACGCATCGCGCGAACCTGTGACATAATTTCGATGTGCAGGCCTTCGGTGTCATGATCTTTTAGGTAGGTTCTAACTTTTTTGATCAGTTCATTTTCGTGTGGACGGTAAGAGTCTAACCAAAAAACGACAGGCATATTTGATTCGCGCCCGCGGCGCACAGCCAATTTAACCCAATCTTGAATCGGCTCATCTTTGACCTGACACATGCGCCAAATATCGCCCTTTTCAACACGCTGCTCAAGCAATACTTCACCGGTGTCAACGTCAACAATACGAGCCATACCCGCATCGCTGGCTTCGAAAGTTTTATCGTGTGAGCCATATTCTTCTGCTTGTTGCGCCATTAAGCCCACATTAGGGACGGTACCCATCGTGGTTGGGTCAAAATTGCCATGCCATTTACAGAAGTTAATCATTTCTTGATAGATACGCGCAAAGGTAGATTCTGGCATGACCGCTTTACAGTCATACATTTTTCCATCAGCGCCCCACATTTTACCACCTGAGCGGATCATGGCGGGCATAGAAGCATCTACAATAACGTCACTGGGTGAATGGAAGTTGGTAATACCTTTTGATGAATCAACCATAGCAAGACGGGGACGATGTACTTGGCATGCATGTAAGTCGCGCTCAATTTCTTCACGCTTACTGGTTGGTAGCTCTGCAATTTTTTCGTACAAACTTGCCATGCCGTTATTGACGTTAATGCCTAACTCGTCAAAGAAAGCGCCGTGCTTCTCGAAAGCATCTTTATAATATATTTTAACCGCATGTCCAAATACGATAGGGTGAGAAACCTTCATCATGGTTGCTTTTACGTGCAATGAAAATAAAATGCCCGCTTCACGGCAATCTTCCATTTCACGCTCATAAAATTCACATAGCGCTTGTTTGCTCATGAACATCAGGTCTATGACTTCTTTGTCAAGCAATGCAATCTCTGGTTTTAAGACCTTAACAGTGCCATCTTCAGCTAAGCGTTCCATACGTACGGTACGCGCTTTGTCTAAGGTGATAGATTGCTCGCCAGCATAGAAGTCGCCACTGTGCATGTGCGATACGTGCGTCTGTGACCATTGCTTCCATTCACCCATAGAATGCGGATGCTTGCGAGCAAAATTCTTAACCGCTTTCGGTGCACGGCGGTCTGAGTTACCTTCACGTAAAACAGGGTTAACCGAACTGCCTAAACTCTTACCGTAGCGCTGACGAATTTCTTTTTCTTCATCCGTTTTTGGATCATCTGGAAAATTAGGTATCGCGTAGCCTTTGTCCTGCAACTCTTTAATGCACGCTTTTAACTGGGGAGTAGAGGCACTGACGTTAGGCAATTTAATAATATTGGTGTCAGGTTCCTGCGTTAGTCTACCAAGCTCAGCTAGATTGTCGGGAACGCGTTGTTCTTCCCTTAAGTAATCGGAGAATTCAGCCAACACTCGCGCTGCAACAGAGATATCCGTGGTTTCAATAGAAATTCCTGCGGTGTGAGTAAACGCTTTAACGATAGGCAAGAATGATAGAGTCGCTAGCGCTGGGGCTTCGTCAGTTTTTGTATAAATAATTTTTGACATTGTAGTAGGGCATTCCTTTTGGTTGTCGTTGATAATAAGGCTTAAATATAATTCAATGATTCAATAGTTCTATACAGCCCTTATGCAATAATGGGCTATGCGGTTAGATCAAATATATTATAGGTAGTCTTTTGGAGAGTTTCGAGCCTGCTTAGAATTTTTCTCTCGTTAACTTTGGTTAACATTCATTAAAAAGGCACTTTGACTATTTAATCTAAACTGCCTGAAAGTGAAGTGCTGACGCCGCATTTAGTTCATTCACTATAAATCCGATACCAAATACGATGTCAATCTCGCATAGTGAACTAAGTATACTCTTTGCGCTCGTATCGTGCGTATCTGAATTATATTAAACTATTAATAACCCCACTCTCAACTATCATAATTTTTGGCGTAGGCTGTGGCTTTAGCCCAGCGTTTTTGGCAAATTGTTACGATTGACTGGGCTAAAAGCGCCAGCCTACGATAGCCCCTATTAAGTTGAGAGTCGCGTATTAATACCCATATTCTATCAGTCATCAGCGTAAATATCATCCTTTCCATAGCATCGCTGTTTTTTAAATATAAGTAATAAAACTGATAGACACATTGTAAATATAAGTAACAGACAAACAGCCTTTACTGTTATTTTAAAAAATAAACAAACCGTAAAGTCACCTATATTCTTGTAGGAAGCTTTCTTTATAGAGTGTTACTACACTTGATAAGGCCTATAAGCCTTTAATTTTCCGTACTCTATGCTATGAGCAACCTTCAGTGAGCCTAATAGCAGCTGGAATACCAATCTCTATCGTTTCCACATTACCTTGTAGCTGTGCAAGTTGACTGGGTGTCCATTTATCTAACTCAATATCTACATCACTAGCAGTATTAATAATTTTTTTACCGCCTACTATATTGTATTTAATTTTCAGAGGCAGATCGTTCACTGTGCTCGCTTGATTGGTGCTATTGGTAGTAGCGCGCTTGTCTGAAATATCATGAATGAGATGGTAGTAGTTACCTGATTGATCATATTTATCGACTTCATAAACCAGATTGTTATTATGAGACGTCATGACTTCATCAACTGAATCACCTACATTAATGTCTATATAAAATGACGTTGTGGGGTCCTGAATGACTATTAATGCTACCTTATCATCTATAATTTGATATAACACCGAGGCACGTTCTCCGTACTCTTTATCAATATAGGTTAGTTTTGGATTGCTCACGTAATAGCATTGTGTATTATCATTGCTTTCCTTAGTTAATCCCTGATCAACCAAAAGCTCAGGGGTAATAATCTGCCCAAAGCTTAGATTTTGGTACCCTGATAGACTGACTGTATTTTGACTTGCTGTGGTCAGACTAGTATCTGTTATTTTTGCCATGTGAGCGATTGATACAGTTTGGTCATTAGCAGCAATAGTGCTTTCGACATCAGCTGTATCGGCGATGATCACTTCGTTTTGCGCTGTATTGTTGGAGAGTATCGATTTATCACAACCTGATAAGACGATGGCGAGATTGACAACGACTAATGGCAGCAGTAAGGTTCGACATGCTGTAAGAAATATAGGGCGATGGACGGTCATTTTTTTATCCTAATTTATAACCTATTTGACCTATAAAATAGCATTTATATTCGGCCAATTTTAGAGTAAGTTGGCAGTAATACTATATCGGTTTTCAGTTCATGCTAGTAATTATACTTGCAAATTGTGACAGCAACACAGTAGAAATTTGCTAGGCTAATGAATAACTAAATAATTAATAATATAGTGGCAATTAAAAATATGACTATGAGCTTACAGTATGCGTTACTGGGTGATAGCAGTTGGCAAAGTCAGGCAGATTGGCAGACCCCTGATACCCCTTTTATGTCGTTTGCCTTTTGGCAAGCATTGAGTGACACCGGTGCCATTGGCGAGCGGGCAGGCTGGTTGCCTATTTTTGTATTGGTTTACCGCCAAAACGAAGTAGATACCGATATGGATTCTGCTACAGATGATAGTAGTATTAATGGCAATAATAATGATAATACAGCTCTTATGCAGCCTGTTGCGGTGATGCCGGTGTTTGTAAAAGGCCATCATCAAGGTGAGTTCGTATTTGATCATGCTTGGGCAGAAGCGTATGCGCGTTATGGTATTGACTATTATCCGCGCCTAGTGACTAGCGCACCATATACGCCCATCACCGGCGAGCGTTTATGGTTGGCGAAAGGTGAAAGCCTTAGTGCCGAGATTGTACAGACCGCCATTGCAGGAGTGGATGATATTGCGCAGCAAGTAGGCGCATCAGGCTGGCATGGATTGTTCGTCACGCCTGAGCTTGCCAAACTGGCGACAGTAGAAACGTCTGCTATACCTAGTGCTGACGAGATAGATAATATAATACAAGGCCAGAATGCCGAATCAGATAACGCCTCTCTAAATACACCAATGCTTGAGCGCCAAGGCTGTCAGTTCTTATGGCAGAATAAAAACTTAACCGAAGACGGACAACCCTTTACAGACTTTGACGCCTTCTTAATGACCTTAAAAGCTAAAAAGCGTAAAACCATTCGGGCTGAGCGTAGAAAAGTCGCTGAGCAAGGTATCAAATGCTATCGAAAATGTGGCAATGATATTACTGATGCGGATTGGAAAGCATTTTACCATTGTTATGTAATGACCTATGCAGTACGCGGTCAGCAGCCGTACTTAACCGCTGATTTTTTTACGGCATTGGCGCAAAGCATGCCAGAGAATCTGTTTTTAGCGCAAGCTTGTGACAGTAAGGGTGAGATTATCGCCAGCAGTTTGTTCCTATACGACGTTCCTGACAATACGACAGATTTAACAACGGCTACCTTATACGGTCGCTACTGGGGCGCACTGGGTGAGTACGATAGTCTGCACTTTGAGCTGTGTTATTATCAAGGAATTGAGTTCGCCATCGAGCAAGGTTTGACTTATTTTGATCCTGGAACGCAGGGAGAGCATAAGCTGATTCGTGGCTTTATCCCTACTAAGACCCATTCGTTACATCGTATATATGATCCACGCTTTGTACCGGCGATTGCAAATTTCTGTAGCGAAGATCGTATGCGTATGGCGCAATATCGCCAGCAAGCGCACGCAGCATTGCCATTTAACGTCGATAATATGCCTAATTTTGATAGTGATGCTTAGCCGTTATTTCCCAAATATGTAATCTCATTCCTAATGATATTTAGCCTTTGACTATGTCTAATTTTAAACTTTCTTGTATGCTTAAAAATTCTCCACCTTTAGAGCTGTTGTCATGGCTCAATACTGAAGGCTCTTTGACTGCAGTATTAGAAGCAAAAGCGGGGCAGCCGTTACGAGTTCAGCGCAGTTTTGAAGGCTATCGCCAACTGTCTTTAAGTCAAAAGCAGCAGCTCGGGCTACAAGGCTCAGCACTGAATCGGCCGATGCTCGCATGGGTACGTGAAGTGCAGTTATATGGCAACGACGAGCTACCGTGGGTATGGGCACAAAGCATTTTTCCATTATCTAGTTTAAAAGGTCGCGCGCGCCGTCTGCAACAGTTAAAAGGCACACCCATTGGTTACGTGTTATTTAAGCGCTGCCGCACACTGCCCAATCAGCGCTGTATCTGCCATACCTCTAAGGGATGGCAACGACAAACACGTTATGATTGGTATGGGCGCAAATTTCTCATCAGTGAAACTTTTTTGCCGCAATTTTGTCAAAAACTGCTGGACATTTAAATATATCATTAGTAAAATAAAATAGTTGACCAATTGGTCAACTATTTTATTATTTTCTCTCGTTATTAGATTTTTATTTAACAACTTCCATATAAATTTATAGTTGCTAATCAGATTTTATATTTATAAGTAACTGATTCATATATATTTATATAGTAAAAATATGGCCATGTATCCTACTCAAGATAAGGTGAGATTTTTTGCGTTCGTAACATAAAGTTTCATGGTACACTTGTTTTGCAGCAAATTTAAGATGCAAGATCGTATCAAAATTATTGCTGAGTATGATGAGCCGATTATAGGCTGACCCCTTTTGATAGTTCTATTCTAATAGCTCTATGCTAATTAAACCCCTTCTAATAAAAGTCACCTCACTCTATAGGACATGAATATGTTTAAAGATATATCGATCAAGGAATATGATCCCGTACTTGCTGAAGCTATGGCAGCCGAAAGCGTTCGTCAAGAAAACCATATTGAGCTTATTGCTTCAGAAAACTACTGCTCACAAGCGGTAATGGAAGCACAAGGTACCGATTTAACCAATAAATATGCTGAAGGCTATCCAGGCAAGCGCTATTATGGTGGTTGTGAGCATGTAGACGTTGTTGAGCAATTGGCCATTGACCGCGCAAAAGAATTGTTTGGCGCAGAATATGTAAACGTCCAGCCACACTCAGGCAGCCAAGCGAACTCAGCCGTATTTTTAGCACTTCTTGATGCAAATGACACCATTCTTGGCATGAGCCTTGATGCGGGTGGTCACTTGACTCATGGCGCGCACATTAACTTTTCAGGCATCAACTACAACGCCGTACAATATGGTTTAGTTGAAGAAACGGGTCTTATCGATTATGACCAAGTGGATAGCTTAGCGCGTGAGCACAAACCTAAAATGATTATTGCAGGCTTCTCAGCGTACTCGCAAGTTGTCAATTGGCAGCGCTTTCGTGATATCGCGGATGAAGTAGGTGCTTACCTATTAGTCGATATGGCACACGTTGCCGGTCTTGCTGCTACTGGCGTTTATCCAAACCCAGTACCGTTTGCCGATGTAGTGACCACCACCACGCATAAAACGCTACGTGGCCCACGCTCAGGTATGATTCTTTCTCGTGATGAAAAACTTGCGAAAAAACTAAACTCAGCGGTATTTCCGGGCAACCAAGGTGGCCCGTTGATGCACGTAATCGCTGCTAAAGCGGTTTGTTTTAAAGAAGCTTTAGAAGACAACTTTAAGACTTATCAGCAGCAAGTGGTTAAAAACGCCCAAGCAATGGCCACTGTTATTCAAGAACGTGGCTATGAAATCATCTCTGGCGGTACTGAAAATCATCTAATGCTTATCAGCTTAGTCAAGCAAGAAATGACGGGTAAAGAAGCAGATAAATGGTTGGGTGATGCACATATTACTGTCAACAAAAACGCCGTGCCCAATGATCCAAAATCTCCGTTCGTCACGTCTGGTATCCGTATCGGTACTGCAGCGGTGACTACGCGCGGCTTTGATGAAGCAGACGTAACAGAATTGGCGGGTTGGATGTGCGATGTTATAGACAGCCGTGGTGATGAGCAAGTGATTGCTGATACTGTCAAAAAGGTCGAAGCACTTTGTGCTAAAAAACCAGTTTATGCTAAAAACCAATAAGCAGCTTTTGATGAGCTAAAATTAGCTTTTATGAGTTTTAAATAAATTGAAATAACAACCGCTTGGCTTATGCTGGGCGGTTTTTTTATTTTGAAAAAATAACGTTAACGTGGGTGTAAGTAAATAAGACCCATGAAAAAGCAAAATACGTCTTATATTGAAAATGCTATAAATTCAGCGCACAAAAAAAACGCCAGCATAAATGCTGACGTTTTTAAATGGCTAAAATCTATGGAAAAGCGTGTTGCTTAACTAAGCACGAGTTTCGCCATGACCATAAACGATCCATTTCTGTGAGGTCAAGCCTTCAAGACCAACTGGACCACGGGCATGAATCTTATCGGTTGAGATACCAATCTCAGCACCTAAACCATATTCAAAACCATCAGCAAAGCGACTTGAAGCGTTAATCATGACGCTTGCTGAGTCTACTTCACGGATAAAGCGCTGCGATTTACTATAGTTATCGGTGATAATCACGTCAGTATGTTGGCTGCCATGAGTATTAATATGCTCGATGGCTTCATCAATTCCTGCTACGACCTTGACGGCCAGTATGGGCGCTAAATATTCAGTATCCCAGTCCTCTTCAGTTGCGGCTGACAGATGACCTTTAAGCTTAGGATTGTCATTCAAAATCGCTTGCGACTTGTCATCGAGACGCAGTTGCATGGCATCATCAGCTTCTATAATAGCCTCAGCAATTTGTGGCAACAAGTCATCAGCGACCGCCTCATCAACCAATAACGTTTCCATAGTATTACAAGTGCCATAACGATGAGTTTTGGCATTGACGCTGACTTCGATAGCAATCTTTGGCTCGGCATCGCGATCGATAAAGGTATGACAGTTGCCATCTAGATGCTTAATTACAGGCACTTTTGCATCACGGCTAACGCGTGCAATTAAGCCTTTACCGCCACGTGGGACAATCACATCGACATATTCGGTCATGGTAATTAATTCACCAACCGCAGCGCGATCAGTAGTTTGTAGTACTTGGACGCTATGCTCAGATAATCCAACATTTTTTAGACCGCGATGGATACATTTAGCAATCGCTTGGTTAGACTCAAACGCTTCAGAACCGCCACGTAAAATAATGGCATTGCCCGATTTGAGCGCTAGTGATGCCGCTTCCAAGGTAACGTTGGGACGCGATTCATAAATCATACCAACCACGCCGAGAGGCACACGCATTTTACCCAAATGGATTCCTGACGGCTGAAAAGTCATATCAGTGACTTCGCCAATAGGGTCGGGGAGTGTTGAGACGTCTTTTAGGCCTTGGAGCATACCTGCAAAACGCTCATCATTTAGCTCTAAGCGGTCAAGTAGTGCTGCGTCAAGATCATTTTTTTGACCCTTATCCATATCAATCTTATTTGCAGCTAATATGTCCTGTTTTGCGTTGACCAATTCATCATGAATGGCCATGAGTGCTGAATTCTTACTACCGGTATTGGCAGCGGCAAGAGCACGTGAGGCCGCGCGCGCTTGCTGACCGACTTCTTGCATGTAAGCGGTAATATCTGTGGTATTCGATTGACTCATAAATCAATTTCCTTATGTCTGTAAATTGGCTATAAAGGTTTATATCTGATTTTTATAAAAATAGTTTAAATAAGATAAAGTGGATTAAAAGCGCTGAAAATCTGCTAATTATCCTTAATAATCAATAAAAATAGGGGTTTTATCGTTTTTATAGCGTTCTACTATTTAACATAGAGGAGATTAGAGTGATAGTAAAGACGAATTTGTGAACAGCACCTGTCTATAGAGCAGTGCTTAATGCTGCTCTAGCTACTTTGTAGCCGTTTTTAACGACAGTTAGTGGTTATTCGATAACATGAATTTTATAGCATGACAGATTTACAGTTACGTATTTTTAACACAACTCTGCTGTAATTACTAAGGTAGCTGGGTTTAATTGTCAGTATAGTGAAATGCTAAATAGTTAAATGTTGATTAACGTTACATTGACTACGTTTTCTTCATTAATGTTTTATTCATTAACGTCTTACCTATCAGTTCTTACCTATAAGTATAGCTTTCAAGGCTATTACTGCTGACCAGAAAATGGAGAGTCGAGATGACTACTATCAATAGAGAGACCAAGACAATCACCCAACCATCAATATCTAGAAAATGGCTGTATATGTCGTTAGCAGCTGCTGCATTAACACTCAGTGCTTGCGCAGATAAAGGCGCGGCCACTACTGAAGAGGATCCTAGTGTCGACGCACAATCTACGGTTGAGCAACAAGCAACTGGGGTGGCAAGTGCAGACACTTCTAATGAGCCTATGTCTAATGAGCCCATGGTTAATGATGATATAGGTATTGCCACTGCTGATGAAGGCGTCGCTATTGATGATTCTGAGGTATTAGATGGTAGCGAACAAGAGGAGCATGTCTCGACTTATTAATTCAGCAGATAAAACAACGCTCACTACGCTAAGATGATAAAATAAGGCTCAGCGTTGCAAACGCAGTCTGGGCTGTTTTTATGCAAATAATAAGCAGAAAAACAGATGGAGAATTTGCCTTTTTGTTCTGTTATAAGCGACAATGTGCAACTGATGCGCTTGGATGACGAATCGTATGATAATAATGAGTAGGTAATGAGCAAATATCATTACAATCGTTGTTTGTAGCTGGCTTATTTGTAGTTATTTTATTTATAGATGGCTTCTCCATAAAAAGCTTCTTTATAAGCACTTTGATAGTGACCTATCAAACGGTTATTTTCATACTGTTTGCACTGCTCTCTATTATTTACATTTTTACTCATATTCATTGGAAGTCTGCTAAGCCATGCTTGATATTGCAAAAAATCCGACTCGACCTATCGCTTTAGATCTCCAAAACGTTCATAAAAGCTTCGGCTCACTGGCAGTGCTAAAAGGGGTTTCCCTCACCGCATACGATGGTGACGTAATCTCTATCCTAGGCTCTTCGGGCTCTGGTAAATCTACCTTACTACGCTGTGTTAATCTGTTAGAGAAGCCAACACAGGGTAGTATCAGTATTGGTAATGAAGAGCTTATACTAAAGCCTAATAAGTCTGGCGAGATGCAAGCTGCAGATATCAAGCAGTTAGAAAGCTTGCGCGCGCGCGTGGGCTTCGTGTTTCAAAACTTTAACTTATGGCCGCATAAAACGATTTTGCAAAATATCATTGAAGGGCCAACGCAAGTCTTAAAAATCAAAAAAGATCAGGCTATTAGTGATGCTGAAAAGTTACTTGATAAGGTCGGTCTGCTCGATAAGAGAGACGCCTATCCGGCGAACTTATCGGGTGGTCAGCGTCAGCGTGTGGCGATTGCAAGGGCGCTTGCTATGCAGCCCCAAGTATTATTGTTCGATGAACCTACCTCCGCCCTTGATCCCGAGCTGGTCAATGAAGTGCTCGCGGTCATGCGTGATTTGGCAGAAGAAGGGCGTACCATGCTGATTGTTACTCATGAGATGCGCTTTGCTCGGGAAGTGTCAAGCCAAGTGGTGTTTTTACATCAAGGTGTTATTGAAGAAATGGGCACGCCTGAACAAATTTTTGATAATCCTACCTCTGAGCGTGTTAAAGACTTTATGGCAGCGCATCGTCAAAACTAACACCCGTTGTCAAGTAAACTCCCATCTCTAAGCGAAATCCCATCTCCAAGCTAACACTTGAATTGTTAGCATAAGCCGAACGGTTAGGCCAGTCTTAACCTCATCCTCTATGTCATTTAACAAACCTCGCGCAGAAATCCCCTACCTCTTAGGTAGTAGGATGAAGGCGTTATTGACTAAATCCAAATAAATTGTTAGTGTTATAGGATTCAGTCTAAAATATTAAAGGTGTTGATAACAAATGCTCTTAGATAATAATTCACACTCAGTATTTTTGCTAAAATATCACCTAATACTGGTTACTAAGTATCGCAGAGAGGTTTTTGATGACGCTGTATCAGATAGAGCTAAAGCAATATTTGAGCGTATCGCCCCTGACTATAAACTTGAGGTCATTGAGTGGAATCACGATAAAGATCATGTTCATATTTTATTCAAAGCCCATCCCAAGAGCGAGATCAGTAAGTTTATTAATACCTACAAATCAGCAAGCAGTCGCTTACTCAAAAAAGAATTTCCTCAAATCAAAGAAAAACTTTGGGAAGATAAATTTTGGTCACAATCATTTTGTTTGATTACGACAGGGGGCGCACCTCTTGACGTAATTAAGCAATATATTATAGATCAGGGAAAATAATGACCAAGCAAATCCTTAAAGCCTATAAGTGCAGACTGTACCCAACCGATGAACAGCAAATATTCTTTGCTAAGTCATTTGGTTGTACGCGCTTTATTTGGAATAGGATGCTTAATGATAAGATTGAGTATTACAAAGCAACCAAAACCGAACTAAAAAACACCCCAGCTCAGTACAAGACTGAGTTTGAATGGCTAAAAGAGGTGGATAGTTTGGCTCTGGCTAATGTCCAGCAAAACCTACGCAGTACTTATAATAAATTCTTCAAACAAGGCTCAGGCTTTCCTAAATTCAAGAAAAAAGGCTTAAAAGACAGTTACACCACCAACAATCAAAAAGGTACAGTAGCGGTCACAAACAACACCGTTAAGTTGCCTAAAATTGGTCACATCAAGGCGAAGATACACCGTTCTATCAATGGATTGATTAAAAGTGCCACCATCAGCAAAAGCCCATCGGGTAAATACTACGTCAGCTTATTGGTTGAAACAGTGGTTGATGACATGCCTAAAACTCAATCAAATATCGGCATTGATTTAGGAGTAACAGACTTTATCGTCCTATCGGACGGGAGTAAAGTTGCTAACCCTAAGTTTTTATCGAGATTGCAAGATAAATTAGGGCGCGAACAAAAGATACTAGCCAAACGCAGGTTGGTTGCTAAAACTCAGCAGCGCAAGCTGTCTGAAAGCCGTAATTACCAAAAGCAGCGCCTAAAAGTTGCCAAGGTTTACGAGAAAATCACCAACACCCGCAAAGACTTCCTACACAAGCTCTCATTCAATATCATCAAAAACCACGATGTTATTGCCATTGAGGATTTGAACGTAAAAGGCATGGTTAAGAACCGTAAACTTGCAAAAGCCATATTAGACAGCTCATGGTCTACTTTTACCACCATGCTTGCCTATAAAGCAGAATGGTATGGTAAAGAGCTTGTCAAAATAGACCGATGGTATCCATCCTCTAAAACCTGCTCAGGCTGTGGTCATTTGCTTAGCAAGGATGAATTACCCTTGTCATTGAGATCATGGGTTTGCCCTTGCTGCTTGCGAAATAACGATAGAGATATCAATGCCAGTATCAACATCCTAAATCAAGGATTGACACTGGTAACGCTCAAAACTGTCGGTGCGACAGGGTTAGCTTAGTGAATTTGTCTAACCTCTGATACAGAATATCGTATCAAGTATGGGTATTACCTAAGAAACCCCTACCTCTAAGGTGGTGGGTAGTTCATGTTCCTTTTTAACACTCCTTATTAAATTGATAGGTTGGTCTTTTATTACTCTATAATGACAGTCAATATGCAAAATGTTTGTTTTTGATAATTGAGTCAGGTATTATCGATAATATTATAGGCTGTCAATAACAGCCCCTATTTTATTTTTTTCGCTGATTTTATCATCTGGCAGGGACGTCAGAGAGTAAAATATCAGAGACCTCTATCAGAACATAAGGAACGCATAATGTCGAATTCTCGCCTATTGTGGTCATCGATGACCATGTCAGCAGCGATGGTACTGAGTGCTTGTAGCCAACCTGCTAACGAAGCCACCGATGCCAACGCTGATGCTCCTGTTGCAGATGTGGCCGGCAAGACCATTCGTATCGCCACCGAAGGCGCTTACCCTCCTTTTAATTATACCAATGCCGATGGCAGTCTATCTGGCTATGACATTGATGTGGCTAATGCCCTGTGTGAGCAAATGCAAGCCAAGTGTGAGATCGTCGCTCAAGATTGGGACGGTATTATTCCAGGGTTACTTGCTCAGAAATATGATGCGGTTGTCGCTGGGATGTCTATCACGCCTGAGCGCCAAGAAAAGGTCGATTTTACCGAACCTTACTTTGCCAATACTATGGTATGGCTGACCGATACTGAAGGCAGCTTTGATCCTATGGCCATCAAGAATTTAACGCTTGGCGGTCAACGTTCAACGACTCCCGGCGCCTACTTACAAGACAACTATGAAGGCAAAGACGGCAATACCGTTCAGTTATATGACAACTATGACAACGCCTATTTAGACCTAAAATCTGGTCGTAGCGATGCGGTATTGGCCGAAAAAGTCTCTGCTAAATCATGGTTAACAGACAATCCTGATGGCTTCGGTATCGTTGGTGAAGAGATTGACAATGATGACAATATTGCCGTTGCTGTCCGTAAAGGTGACCCACTCAGAGACGACTTTAATAAAGCCCTCAGCGAAATCCGTAGTAACGGTGAGCTGACGCGTCTTGAACAGGCAAACTTTGGTAACTAAATTGCGGGTCCACACACTGCGGATTAACATATTAAGGAATAACAAATATGACAATTTCAATGACATCGTCAATGACAAAAAAAGTCTTGTGGTTGGCACCGCTCAGCGCAGCAATGCTTATGCTGGCGGGCTGTAATAACAGCTCAACACCAGAAGATAGCGCCGCGACCGATACGGCTACCGACACCCCGATAAATGTAAAAATCGCTACCGAATCCAGCTATAAGCCTTTTAGTTATACAGACGCTGACGGCAAGCTTATCGGCTATGAGATTGAACTGGTTGATGCACTATGTGCGCAAATGAAAGCAGATTGTGAACTTATCTCGCAAGATTGGGATGGTCTTATCCCAGGTCTAAATGCGCAAAAGTTTGATGCCATTATCGCTGGCATGTCGATTACTCCTGAACGCAAAGAAGTAGTAGAGTTCACCGATCCCTATTTCCATACTGGCATTATCTTGATTGGTAAAAAAGGTGATGACATCAGTGTTGAAGGTCTAAAAGGTCAACCAGTGGCGTCACAGCGTTCAACCGTAGCATCGCAATACTTGCAGGATGAGCATGCAGAAGCCGATATCAAGCTTTATGACACCCAAGATAATGCCTATCTGGATCTAACTTCAGGTCGCGTTCGCGCGATGATGTCAGATAAAGTAACCGGTATTGATTGGCTAAAAACAGAAGCTGGCAAAGACTATGAAGTTAAAGGTCAAGAGATCAGTACTGACGAAGACGCGATGGGTATTGCTTTCCGTAAAGGCGATCCTTTAGTTGCCAAATTTAATAAAGCGTTGGCTGAGCTAAAAGACAACGGCACGTATGATCAAATCACTGGCAGCTACTTTGGTACCAGTTCAACTGCTGCCGCGCAAAAAGCCGTTGCAACAGGTGGTGTGGAAAAGGTACTGGTCATCGAAGGTGATAACGTCGACGTTGATGCTAATGCTACCATTGCTGCAGAAGAGCAAGCAGAAGCAGCTGCTAACTAAGTGGCTGCTAGCTGATACCGGTAAGCGGCATTTTTACTAAGTTTATTAAGGAAGTCAAAGATGACCATGAGCAAAAATCTGGCCCCGAACATAGCAATCACTCCTGTCATAACGAGACGTCGTTTATTAACGCCCTTGCTAGCGATGGCTGCTGTATTCACATTAGCAGGTTGTAGCAATGGTCAAGAAAGTGCCAATGATGCTGCCAGTACAGACGCCGCGACTACAGCTGTAGCAACGGATAATGTGCTACGTATCGGTACAGAAGGGGCATATGCGCCCTTTAATTATACCAATGCTGATGGCACGCTTGGCGGCTTTGATGTCGATATGGCCAACGCCATCTG
The DNA here is from genome assembly GCF_900182925.1 of Psychrobacter sp. LV10R520-6. NCBI lineage: Bacteria > Pseudomonadati > Pseudomonadota > Gammaproteobacteria > Moraxellales > Moraxellaceae > Psychrobacter > Psychrobacter sp. LV10R520-6. The sequence continues at coordinate 3,171,408 of NZ_LT900024.1, forward strand.
TGCGGACATGCAAGTTACTTGTGAGATTACCGCCCAAGATTGGGACGGTATCATTCCCGGTCTCAAAGCCGGTAAATACGATGCCATCGTGGCGGCCATGTCAGTGACACCTGAGCGGGCACAACAAGTCAGCTTCACTGACCCATACTTTAGTAACAGCTTAATATTTTTGGCCAAAAAAGACAGCCCTTTTGATCCTAGTAATAGCGGCGATATCAACGCACATTCTATCGCCGCCCAGCGCTCTACGGTTTCTTCACAGTGGTTGGAAGGCGCGTATCCAAAAGCGAACATGAAGTTATATGACACCTTGAGTAATGCCTTTTTGGACTTAGGATCAGGTCGCGTTGATGCCATGATATCTGATAAACTTCCTGCTATAGAATGGCTCAGTTCACCATCAGGTAGTGATTACGTGCTCAAAGGTGATGAGATTGACATCAACGATAATTTTGCAATAGCAGTACGTCCTGGTGATGCGCTGCAAGCCAAAATTAATCAGTCGTTGGCCAATCTAAAAGCCAATGGCACTTATGATAAAATTAATCAAAAGTACTTTGCAGTTCCAGTAGCCAGTACCACGGTAGTGACCACTGACCCTGTAAAAGAGGCTGCCACGCAGTAGTTGTCTGTCGTTAGACAATCGTATTAATAATAAAAAGGATGTCACCAGCGAGGTGGTGTCCTTTTTGCTGTTCTGATAAAAAACAAACTATTCTTATCAGCGTTTGACTGGCCAATGTTGCCAAACCTATCTGCTTTGTGTCGTTATTTGATAAATAGAGACTCATTTAGACCCAGCTTTTATAGGCAGTAACATAGTTCGCACCGATTATGATAAAATCACGGGTTATTTTTACCGAGTTAATCGGCTGTGGTCTACACGTGGCTTTCTTATATGAGAATAACGTGCAGCGCTATGATAAATGGCATAAGACTACGGATACTGATTCTTGCAACCGATATTTTGCTAACTGGCTAATATAAAGAGACTGAGTGAACCATTGTGTTTGATTTACAAGGATTTGGCGCGCTATTACTGAGCGGCGCAACCGTCACCATCAAGCTTGCCGTGACTAGCCTAATTATAGGTATGATCTTGGGGCTACTCGGTGCTACTGCTAAGCTGTCGAATATTTGGCTGCTGCGTAAGATTGCGACTTTATATACGGCGACGATGCGCGGTATTCCTGAACTGTTACTGGTACTGTTCATTTATTATGGCGGCTCTATCCTGCTGATGAGTATCCTCAAAAAGTTCGGCTACAACGACTACGTCGAAATTAGCGCATTTTGGGGCGGGGTAATGGCATTGTCTATTGCTTTCGGAGCCTATGCGACCGAAATCTTTCGGATGTCGATTCAAGAGATTCCGATAGGACAAAGCGAAGCGGCGCAAGCGATTGGCATGCGTCCCTTACAGACTTTTTATCGCATCACGTTACCGCAAGTGTGGCAAATTGCGCTGCCGGGTCTGGGTAATTTGTTCTTAGTGCTGCTTAAAGATACTGCCTTAGTCTCAGTCATTGGTCTTAAAGACATCATGTATCAATCATCGCGCGCCGCGCAGTCAACCCAGCAGCCGTTTACCTTTTATATGGCAGCGGCTGTTATTTATTTAGGGCTAACGATGTTGATCACTGGTTTTATGATATGGCTTGAATGGCGTGCCAACCCAGCAGCGCGCTATGCCAAAAAACTAACCCGTCAATCGACCACAGGGTAAAGGAGAGATACTCATGGATTGGAATTGGCAGGTTATCTTTGATCATATCCCAGACTTATTAGGCGGTGCAGTATTGACCGTACAGTTGGTGGTCATCTCCGGTATCATCGGACTGTTTCTGGGCTTAATTTTAGCGCAACTGCGCTTGTCTAAAAGCTGGGTGGTACAAACACTACCTTTTCTCTATATTTTCTTTTTCCGTGGTACGCCGCTGTTAGTACAGATATTTTTGATTTATTATGGACTGGGGCAGTTTGAAGCCGTACGTAACTCATTCTTATGGGAACCGATACTCAGTCAGGCCTATTGGTGTGCCATCATTGCCTTCACTATGAACACCAGTGCTTATTTAGCTGAGATTATTCGCGGCGCTATTCAGACCATTCCGGTCGGTGAACTTGAGGCTGCCGACGCTATTGGCATGTCAAAGTGGCAGAAGCTCACACGCATTACCTTGCCGCGAGCTTTTGGCATTGTGATTCCTGCTTATAGTAATGAAGTTATCTTTATGCTCAAAGGCAGTGCACTGGCCTCAACCATCGCGTTGATGGATATCACTGGTGTGGCACGTACGATCAGTGCGCGGACTTATACCCTAATGGAGTTGTTCTTCGCGGCTGGTATCGTCTATTTGCTATTATCGTGGGTTATTCTATTCAGCTTTAGACTGTTTGAAAAAAGAATGAACCGTTATATGACTTATGTACCGCCAGATGTGGTCACGCACACCATTACCTAGCTACTTATTGCTAAATACTGTTCTATGTATTATCAAAACTAATAACCTTCACTGTGAAAGCTTACTATGAGTCAATCGCCACATATGTCGTTAGTTAGTCCCCTTGCTGCTAGCGTCAATAAAAATGAAAGCGATAAAAATTCTAATCGCACTGCACGTGAGTCTATTGGTAAAATAGTATGCGTTGGACGCAATTACGCCGCTCATGCTCGTGAGTTGGGTAATGACGTACCAACCTCACCAATATTATTTATGAAGCCAGCGTCATCTATTGTGAGCGTAGGTAATGACATTGTCCGTCCAGACCCAACCCGCTATGGCGATACTCACTATGAAGCGGAGCTTTGCATTCAGCTATCAGCTGATTTGAGCAATGCCACTATCGAACAGGCACAGCAAGCGATTGGCAGGGTTACTTTAGGGTTAGATTTGACCTTACGCGACTTGCAGAGTCAGCTCAAGGACAAAGGCCAACCGTGGGAACGCGCCAAGTGCTTTGATGGCGCTTGTGTATTGGCTAATTGGATTGATCCGCAGGCGTTTGGTGACTTTAGCCAAGTGCAATATCAGCTAACTATTAATGATGAGCTTAAGCAAGATGGCGATAGTGGTTTGATGCTATTTCCAGTGTATGAGTTACTCGCTGAGATTAGCCATGCCTTCAGTCTACAAGCGGGTGATGTCATCATGACCGGCACGCCAAGTGGTGTTGGTGTACTGCAGGCTGGTGATCGGTTAAGGCTTAAACTCGGTGAGCACGAATGGCAGGCACAGGTACAGTAAACACGCTGAGTTAATGAGCCCGCTTCAAAAAATCCCAAGCTTCGGCTTGGGATTTTTTTGTTTAATAAGCCACCTCTACAACAAAGCCTTCATTGCAAAAAATTCATGTCTACAAAAAAGCCTTGTCAATTTGTCACAATAAAGCCTTGTCATCAAACGGTCATCTGTTTTTCAACGTACTGTCATAAATGCTCAGTACACTCAAGCATGTTTACGATTTAAGGGCTTCATAAGCCTAGATACCAGAACGCCCTTTATGATAATCCAGCCTAACAGCAAGGTGACCGATAATGACATTAAGCAATAAGAAACAAAACCTCGCCCATGAAGTCGTTGAAGACTCCAACCCTACCAATAATATCGACTTTCAGACCATTATTAGTCGCCGCCTGAATCGCCGTAGTATCTTAAAAGGCGGTACAGGATTGACCGCCGCTGCCTTCTTTGGCGCTTTGCCATTAGTGGGGCGTACTGAGGATGACAATGGTAGCTCTATCGTTAATAATGACAGTAATGCGGCTATCCCAGCAACGGGTGAATTAAAACGGCCTGAGAGCTTAAAGTTCACTGCCGTCCCACACTCGACTTCTGATGAGATGAGCGTGGCTGCAGGTTATAAAGCCGAGATGATATTACCACTGGGCACACCGCTGATTTCTGGTATTGATGAGTGGAAAGACAACCGTGAGCAGTCTGCTGAGTCGTTCGAACGGCGCATGGGTGACAACCATGATGGCATGTGGTTCTTTGGTAAAAAGGGCAGAGCATATGATGCTAAAGCCTCAGAAAATGGCCTGCTGGTCATGAATCATGAGTACGTCAATAGTGCCGAGCTAAGTCCTTTTGGCTATGATGTGACAGAAGATAAGAATGCTGCGCCTATATTTCAAAACTGCCGCCGCGCCAGCGACGTACGCCGTGAAGTCAACTGCCATGGGGTTGCTGTGGTAGAGATGAAACGCCGTACGGATGGTATGGGCTATGAGATGGTACGCAACTCAAAATACAATCGCCGCATCACTAGCAGCACGACCGCGCAATTGACCGGCCCTGTTGCTGGTTCTGATTTGGTTAAGACCAAGTTTGACCCGACAGGCTTTCAGACCCGTGGTATTAATAATAACTGCGGCGCAGGACTGTCGCCTTGGGGCACGTATCTGACCACAGAAGAGAATTTCCTCGGGGTCTTTGCCCGTGGTCAAGATGCCAGCCAATTGAGTGCCGCGGAGAACTACGGTCGTGATCGTTATGGCGCAACAGAGGATCATGCCAGCTGGGGCTATCTATGGCACACGCCTGCAGCCACAGACGCCAAGATTGCTGATGAATTCTCACGCTGGGACATGACCGCAGTTGGTGCAACGGCGGCTGATGACTATCGTAATGGCTTCAATACCTTTGGTTATATCACCGAAATCGACCCTTTTGACCAAAAATCTATGCCACAAAAGCGTACGGCACTGGGTCGTTTTGCCCATGAAAACTGCGCCTTTGCACCCGTTGAACAAGGTAAGCCAGTGGTCTTTTATATGGGTGATGATTCACGCGGCGAATATATCTATAAGTTTGTCTCCAACGCCATGTGGTCAAATAGTGATATCGGTGGCGGCCTAAAAGCCGGTGACAAGTATATGAATAAGGGCACACTATACGTCGCTATCTTCAATGAAGATGGTAGCGGTAAGTGGAAGCCCTTGATTCACGGTCAAAACGGATTGGACGCCTCTAATAGCGTGCTGCCCTTTAGTGGACAAGATGAGGTCTTGGTTTTTGCCCGCGCCGCGGCTGACGTGGTAGGTGCGACCAAGATGGATCGCCCTGAATGGGTGTCGGTCAGTCCTCTGACTGGCGAAGTCTATGTGACCTTGACCAATAATAAATATCGCGGTGTGCGTGATGATCAGCCAGTCTCAGCGCCCAACCCACGCAGCTATGACGCTGATGGCAAAGCGAGCGGCAATGACAATGGCCATATCATTCGCTGGGCAGAAACAGACGGCGACCATGCCGCAACAAGTTTTGAGTGGGATATTTATTTGTTTGCCGCGCCGAGTGATTTGTCCGCAGAGAACCTATCAGAATTGAATGACAGCAATGACTTGTCATCGCCAGATGGGCTATACTTCGATCCACGCGGCGTGTTGTGGATTCAGACTGACGATGGCGCATACACGGATACCACCAACTGCATGTTACTGGCAGCACTGCCGGGTGATGTGAGTGACGGCGCGTCCACAGTAACCTCGGCAAGGCAGCAGACTCGAGTCGGTATGTCCGCCAGTAATGATAATATCAAACGCTTTTTTGTCGGTCCTGAGGGCTGCGAGGTCACAGGCATTACTATGACCCCAGACTTTAAAACACTGTTTATTAATATTCAGCATCCCGGTAATACTTGGGGTGCAGTCGCTGGCGGCAGTACTCCGCGCTCAGCAACGGTCATGATTACCAAGGAAGATGGTGATGTGATACTGGCAGAGTCATTTGTACCGGCATAAATAAAAGGCCATATGTTTTTCTTTGGTTAAATTAAAAATAAATATAAAAAATCCCAAGCTACGGCTTGGGATTTTTGTTTTTAATAAGTTAAATCCTTCTCTTCTGTTTATCCCATTTACGAGATAGTATATAAAACTATCTTTATTGCTGAACACATCAAAATTATGCTTAGTCCAAAGTCGTTCGATACCATCCATGACCTGTTCGCCACTACTCGGCGTGACCCTGATGCTAGCTCTGATGCTAGCTCTGATGCTAGCCCGCAATTTCAGGGTGACGTGTATGAACAGCTGGCTCAGCTTGAATATATTTACGTGGATGAACTAACTCGGTTAAATGTGGATGACAGCGACGCTATGACCAATCGCGAGCCTATCTCTCTGGTTGATTTCTTTGAAGGATTGGCTCAGCTTGCGACTATGGGTGTGGTTGAAGTTACCGATATTGTAGAAGCCGTCCACCGTGAGATTATTTTACGTCCATTAGGACGGTTCAATGAAGGCAATGTAACGAGATGGCAACGCGGTATCACTGGACGAATCTATAGCACGGTACGCCAGGTGATGTTATTGGTAGGCAATAATCTCGCATCAGGGCTGCAAATGTATAACAATATGCGCAATCCAAAAGAAGTTCAACCGCTACCTATAAATTTGCGACGGCTAGTCAATATCTTAAATGGCGTGATGGGTGATCACCTTATTAATCATCATAATCCATTGGCTGTCTCGATGGTTCTATATGATAGCTCTTTACACAATAGCTCCTTATATAACAGGCATGGTCATTTACAACGTGATGCGCTATCAGGGCGCATTATTATTTTATGTCATGGGCTTTGTATGAGTCATTTAAGCTGGCAGTTATCCAAGAGTAACAATCTAGGTGAACAGCTTATCCGCAGTCAGCCAACTTCCACCGTTTTGTACCTCAATTATAATACGGGACGACGCATTTCAAGTAACGGTCGCAACTTCTCTAAAGTATTACAGGAGCTAGTAGATAATAATCCAGACATCACTCAGATTGATTTAGTTGGTCATAGCATGGGCGGTTTGATCGCTCGTAGCGCGCTGTTTTATAGTAAAGAACAAGGCTTCGACTGGGTGAAGCGAGTGGGTAATCTCATCACTCTAGGCTCACCACATCATGGTGCCAGTCTTGAACGTATTGGCAATTTTGTGCAAGATAGGATCGCGAAACTTCCTTTTGCGGGCTCATTAGCCAAACTAGGCGATTTACGTAGTGCGGGTATTATTGATCTACGTTATGGCAGTATTCGTGATGCTGACTGGAAGTCTCTAGAGGGTCGAGGTGTACTCCCAGCAGACTTTCACCATCCTGCTCGTCTGCCTTTGCATGTTCGTACCTACTTTATAGCGGCCACATTGGTCGAGACTCATTACGATTCTAAGGCAACCAGCTTGTTGGGTGATGGTCTGGTCACGATAGACTCTGCGCTAGGGGAGCATACTGGTGAGCGGGCGTTGTCTGTACCGGAAGGACATAAGGCTGTTTTTTATGGGGTAAGTCATTACAACTTACTGTACAACGAAAGGGTACATAAGAAAGTGGTCGCATGGTTATTAGATAACGGGCAGAGTGAATTGAATCAAGAAGGTCAGGAGCTTAGCTCTCGTGTATATTCCTATCCTGATGATTTAAATTTGATGGTTTGAGGGTTATAAAGTTTAGCTTTTGAGTAATAGTAGGCTGAGTCTGTAGTCCGGATTTTAATTTTCCAAAAAAACCCTCAAGCATTACACTCAAGGGTTTTAGATAACTTATAAGGCTTGATTGAACTAATTAGCAGAAGCTACTCAGCAAATAACGCCGTGATATCCTGTTTATTAAACTTATACACCGAAGCGCAAAAGCCGCAGTCCATCTCAAATTGACCGCCTTGCTCTTCACAGACTTCCAGCATCTCATCTTGACCGATCTGCATTATTGCCGTCTCACATTTCTCAGTTGAGCAGGTACAGCCAAATTCTAGCGCTTTTGCTTCAGGCAATACCACTTCTTCTTCATTATATAAGCGATATAAAAGTTCAGTGGCGGGTAGGGACGTTAGCTCTTTAGATTTAATGGTGCGCGTTAGCACAGACAGACGTGGCCATAGATCGTTATCGACATGCTCTTGTTCTTCATCGTCACGGCGCGGTAATAACTGTACCAATATGCCGCCCGCTTGTAGACCATCCGAGGCTAAGTTAATCAACGTTGGAATTTGTGCCGATTGTTTTTGATAATGTGCCAAGCAATCTGCTAAATTATCATGGCTACGCTCGACGATACTTTGATAAGGATCGCCGTCTTCGGGTTGTATATTAATAAACAATAAGCCTTGACCGGCAGCACCAAGCTCAGCAAAGGCGTCATTGGCGCTAGCCATATTTTCCCACGCTTGTACTTGCTCATCGCTATCGGCTTTCCAGCTGGCAAGCCCGCGGATGATACCGTTATGGTCGCATTCGGCCATTGCCCAATTGAGTAGGCTATCGCTATCGGATGATTGCAATTGGATGGACAGACGACCATCAATCTTGACCGTACCAATTAATAAACTTGCGGCAGTGAGCATCTCACCAAGTAAGCGTTTGATAGCTTCAGGATAAGGTCTTTGAGCGATAGCAGTCGCATAGCTGCGCGATAAACGAACGACGTCGCCCCGCACGGGTGAGCCTTGAATAAAAAAGCGTTGACGCACATCGTTATCAATAGTGTTGGTGTTCGGCTGATGATTATCAGTATTTGGCGTTTGGTTTTTTTGATTTGCTTGAGTCATAAGTCATTTATAGTGTTAAGAAGTTATTAGCTTTATGGGGATTATTTGCAGTTTATCAATAATAAGGCGGGCAGTATTGTCTAATAAATCACCGGTTTAACTGCTAGTTGAGTCTTAGGTTAACAAATGAAGTGCGGTCTTAAACCAGTAAGGATTAAGTAAACTATTAATATGAAAGAACTTCACTAAATACTGATAATAAAGGATATAGAGCGTATTAATAAAAACTAAATATTTACTCTTTGTAAAAAACATTACTAACGCCGATAAAAGTGTTGTACAGTAACATTAAGTTGCATTATGATTACTGAAGGTAACAGAAAAATATATGGCAGTGATGCGAATCGCGCCTAGACTTTTCTCAATTTCGTAATGATGTTATAAAAGGATGTATTTCATGGCTTACTCACTCTCCAAACCTTTAACTTTCGCCGCTTTCATGGCACTAGGTCTCGCAGGCTGTAACAATAGCAGTGAGACGGCCGCTGATGCTACGCCAGCAGATGGCGCGACCACCGAGGCAGCTGCCAACGCTAATGGCACGCTACAAAAAATCAAAGACTCCGGCACCATTGTTGTCGGTTATCGTGACTCCTCTATTCCGTTTTCTTATATCGCTGACGATCCCAATCAGCCTATGGGCTATGCGCACGATTTAGAAATGAAAGTGGTTGAAGCCGTTAAACAAAAGTTAAATATGCCAGATCTGAACGTTCGTTATAACCTGATTACCTCGCAAACCCGTATCCCCTTAGTACAAAACGGTACCGTAGATTTTGAGTGTGGTTCGACTACTAATAACGTAGAACGCCAAAAACAAGTGGCTTTCTCGAACGGATTTTTTGAGATTGGTACGCGTCTATTGACCAAAGTAGACTCCGGTATCAATGACTTTGAAGACCTAAAAGGTAAAAATCTAGTTACGACAGCGGGTACCACCTCAGAGCGTTATATTCGTCAATACAACGACGAGAACAAGATGGATATCGATATCATCTCGGCAAAAGATCATGGTGAAGGCTTCTTGATGTTAGAGAAAGGTCGCGCTGCTGCCTTTATGATGGATGATGTCTTGCTTGCTGGCGAAAAAGCCAAAGCGAAAAATCCTGATGAATGGGTCATTGTAGGTGAACCGCAATCGTTTGAGATTTATGGCTGTATGATGCGTAAAAATGATCCTGAATTTAAGGCCGTTGTCGACGAAGCGCTCGCTAATGTCTTTAGTTCAGGCGATATCAATAGCATTTATGACAAGTGGTTCTTAAATCCAATTCCACCTAAGAATGTCAATATGAACTTTGAGATGTCAGACAACTTAAAAACACTCCTTGCTGCTCCACACGATAGTGCCGAGCCTAAAGCAGCTGTTGCTCAGTAACGGTATTTTGTCCCTCAATATAGCTCGCTCATGCGTCTAGGCAAGTGTTTAAAATTGACCTGACGTATGAGCCTATCAATCGCTGCTCGGAGAGACAATAATGAACTATAGCTGGAACTGGGGTGTGCTGTTCGAGCATACCGGCATCGGTAATGAGCTGTATATTCACTGGATGATTACAGGTCTTGGCTGGCTGCTATTGATCGGTAGTATCGCGTGGGCAATCGCTATGGTCATTGGTACCATTTTTGGTATCATGCGCACCTTACCGAACAAATTTGCCCGCGGTATCGGTACCGCTTATGTGACATTTTTTCGTAATATTCCTCTGCTCGTTCAGCTATTCTTTTGGTTTTATATCGCCCCTGGCTGGTTGACGCCTGCCGTACAAGACTGGTGGTATAAGGAATTGTCTCCAAATACTTCAGCTATGCTTTCAGCGAGTATAGGCTTAGGTCTATTTACCGCTGCGCGTATCGTCGAGCAGGTGCGTACCGGCATTGAATCGCTACCTGAAGGACAAATCAATGCAGCTTACGCCTTAGGTTTTAGTATTCCACAAGCTTATAAAGAAGTACTGCTGCCGCAAGCCTTCCGTATTATTCTACCGCCACTTAGCTCTGAGCTGACCAACTGCTTTAAAAACGCATCGGTAGCTTCTCTAGTGGGGGTGATGGAGCTGATTAGCCAAACCAAAACCATCAGCGAGTATACCCAAAATAGCATTGAGATTTATACTTATGCGACCATCATTTATTTGGTGTTTAATCTGTCGCTAATTGCCATTATGGGGCTGATTGAGCGCAAACTACGCGTACCAGGGCTTATTGCAGGGGGTCAGAAATGAATATGATGACCGAACTTACCACGGCCTATCCAGGCTTGATGGGCGGTATGCTAACCACCATGAAGGTGCTGTTTTTAGCTATTCTTGGTGGTATTAGTTTAGGAACGGTGCTGGCGTTGATGCGCCTATCTGGTATCAAAGCATTAGAGATACCAGCCAAATTATACGTCAATTATTTCCGATCAGTACCCTTGCTACTGGTGCTGCTATGGTTTTACTTTGCCGTACCGATGATTTACTTTTGGATAGCGGGTAAATACTTACAACTAGATGCTGCTTTTGCCTCTTGTGTGTTGGCGTTTATGATGTTTGAGGCGGCTTACTTCTCTGAGGTAGTGCGCGCCGGTATTCAGTCTATTGGTAGTGGGCAGGTTGATGCTGCCAAAGCGTTGGGGATGACTTACGGGCAATCCATGCGCTTGGTCATTTTGCCGCAAGCTTTTCGTAAGATGCTGCCGCTGATTTTGCAGCAATGTATTATTTTATTCCAAGATACAACTTTAGTCTTTGCTATCGGCTTAACAGACTTCTTCCGTGCGGCTTATGTACGCGGTGAGTTGATGGGCCTATTGACACCCTATATCCTAGGGGCTGGTGCCGTATATTTTATTATCAGTCTAAGCGCGTCTATAGGCGTACAGCAAGTACAAAAACGTCTAAGGTTTTAGTAACAGGTTCTCGAGCTCAATGTAATTATCAATGAATGCGAAAGCTAGGAGACAGCAATGAGTAATGCTGATACGTACTTAAATGACTTTGGCGGCCTAGTCACTAATAATGGTCATGCTAGTGATGAAATTGTCATCGAGATGAACGATGTCAGCAAATGGTATGGTGACTTTCAGGTGCTAAAAGAATGTACCTCGCATGTGTACAAAGGTGATGTGGTGGTAGTATGTGGACCGTCGGGCAGTGGTAAGTCAACACTCATTAAAACGGTCAACGGTTTGGAGTCTTTTCAAAAAGGCCAGATAATGGTCAATGGTATTTCTGTCGGTGCGGCAAAGACCAATCTACCCAAGCTACGCAGTCGAGTCGGTATGGTGTTCCAGCATTTTGAACTGTTTCCGCATCTCACCATTATTGATAATTTGACAGTCGCCCAAGTTAAAGTGTTAGGCCGTAAGGAATCTGAAGCCAAGAAAAAGGCCATGGCCTATCTGGATCGAGTGGGACTGACCGTGCAAGCGGCAAAATACCCGGCTGAGCTATCTGGTGGTCAGCAGCAGCGCGTTGCGATTGCCCGTGCTTTAGCGATGGACCCGGTGGCTATGCTGTTCGATGAGCCAACCTCAGCGTTAGATCCTGAGATGATTCAGGAAGTGCTCGATGTGATGGTGGAGCTAACCCGTGAAGGCATGACCATGATGTGTGTCACCCATGAAATGGGCTTTGCCAGTCAAGTGGCCAATCGCGTTGTGTTTATGGATGAGGGACATATCGTTGAAAACTGTAGTAAAAATGAATTCTTTGAAGAGGCAAAAAGTGAACGCGCCCAGATGTTCTTATCGAAAATTCTCAATCATTAATCATTAATCATTAACTCTATTCTTCTCATAAAAAATGCGCCTATTATAGGTGCTTTTTTTTGGCATTTTTTATGAATGAATTTATGAATTCAATATTCATGTTGCTGTGAGTGACTATCTGTTTACTGATACAATAGCTGTCATTATTTATGATAATTAAAAGAATTCATAATCTATATTGGAGTCAATATGAGCGCAGAAAATTCTAATACGCAATCAGGTATCGTCATTATTGGTGCAGGCTTAGCAGGCTGGCATGTCATTGATGCGATTCGCAGTAAAGATAAAGATATTCCTGTGACCTTAGTTACTGCAGATAACGGCGATCGCTATCATAAGCCTATGCTGACGATGGCTATCAGCCAAAATAAAAGCGCAGCAGATTTAGTTCGGGCTACTGGCGAAGCAGCAGCAGAAGCCGCGGGTGTAACGTTACTGGCCAATACCCATGTCAAAGATATAGACGCTGTGAATCAAAAATTACAACTTACCTCTACTGCTCAGTCTGATACGACTGCTATTGGCTACGACAAGCTGGTACTTGCAATGGGCGCGCATCCTATCTTTCCAAAGAGCTTGCCGCAGGATTTAGTCTGGCATGTCAATCATATTGAGCGCTTCGGGCAGTTGCAAGAACAGTTGGCGACCGGTAGTCAACATGTTGCCATCATTGGTGCAGGTATGGTCGGCACCGAGATTGCAGAGGATTTGTTAAAAGCGGGTCATAAAGTCACGTTAATTGATCTGAATGATGCGCCACTATCGCAAATGCTACCACCGCAAGCAACGGCGCGCATTGCTCAGGCAGTCCAGTCACAAGGCATTGAGTTTTTGGGTGGCTATCAAGTGACTGACGTTACTCGTGTCGATTCTGATACTGATGATAGTAAGCTGCTTGTCAGCTATGAGCCACTAGCGAGAGAAAACGATGAAGCTAAAACTTATGAGCCTCTGATCGTCGATCATGTGATTGCCAGTGCTGGTCTACTTGTCGATGACAAACTGCCTACTGCCGCTGGTGTTGAGTTTGATCGTCGTACTGGCATCGTGGTCGATGCACCGACATTGCGTACCAACAATGCAAATATCTATGCTATTGGTGACTGCATGTCAATCAACGGGGTAGCGTGTCGTTATGTAGCCCCACTACGAGCGCAGGCGGCAACGATTGCCGATGATATTTTAGGGAATGAACATGCGGGTTATGATCACAAGCCGCCTATGATTCGTCTAAAAAATAAAGCTATCTCGGTGATGGTCACTGGCGTACCACAGGCGTCTGGCAACTGGCAAGTAAAAAGTGATAGTGCGGATGAGTTGATCATGGATTTACTTGACGACAAAGAGGTAGTGAGCGCTACGGTAACGATTAAAGCGCCTATCATAGCTAAGGCGTAGCCACTGTTAGATTAATTAATATCTAGCAAGTTACTTAAAATTTAGTAAGTTACTTAAAATTTAGTAAGTTACTTAAAATTTAAAGCCAGCGTCGCATTATAAGACATGCCGCTGGCTTTTTTTATTTTTACAGTATAAATGAAGAGCTATTCATTTTATTAAGTGATACAGGTTGTATCAATAAAATTGACAGTCTTTCATCGAAGGCATTATAGTACATAGGGTTATAGCAAATATATTTAAGGAAGAATATGGCAGGTTAATAATCTATAACCATTAGCATATTAAGCGCTCACACGGCAATATCTGCTATGAATACGGCTACATGGCAATACAAGTAAGTAAACCAATAAAGCAAAACGAAAGGACTCGTTATGACACAATCCTCCTATTTTGATACTATTCTTAATAATGTTCCCCACGTTAATATGGGTGCCCGCTCTGCTAATGCGCCCTTAACTCAAAGCTATGATAAAGGCCCTGATGTGCCGTTAATCGAAGCGACTATCGGCGACCTTTTTGATGCTATTGTAGATAAATATCCTGAACGTGAAGCGCTGGTATCCCGTCATCAAAATATCCGCTGGACCTATCAAGAACTGCAGCAGCAGGTGAATCAGCTGGCAAGCGCCATTATTGAGATGGGGCTTGAGATTGGTGATCGCATCGGGATTTGGTCACATAACAATGCTGAATGGCTGCTTATGCAGCTAGCAACCGCAAAAGTTGGGATAATTTTAGTTAATATCAATCCAGCCTATCGTACCTTTGAGTTGCAGTACGCGTTAAATAAGTTAGGCTGCACAGCATTAGTATTGATGCGTCATTTTAAAGATAGTGACTATGCGAAGATGATTGGCGAGCTGTGCCCTGAGATTTATCATAAAAGCTATCACCAGCTGGACCTGATCGAAATACCCACTGTTGAGCGCATTATTTGGATTGATGAACCTGATAGTAATGAAGATTTCAACTTCATGCAAAAGTTCTCGGCATGGATAGCAGAGGGCAGTGCCAATGATCCGCGAGTAGCCGAACGCCAAGCACAGCTCAAAAACACGGATGCTATTAGTGTTCAGTTCACTAGCGGTACCACAGGTACGCCCAAAGGCGCGACCTTAACCCATCGTAATATTCTAAATAACGGCTACTTTCTCGGCGAGTCGATGAACCTAACTGAGAAAGACAGGCTATGTATTCCGTTGCCGCTTTATCACTGCTTTGGAATGGTAGGCGGTAATTTGGCCGCCTTGACTCATGGCAGCTGCATGGTCTATCCAAACGATGGTTTTGATCCACTGACCGTATTGCAAACGGTAGAAGCGGAGCGATGTACTGGTTTGCTTGGCGTACCGACCATGTTTATTGCTGAGCTTGATCATCCAGAGTTTGATAACTTTGATTTATCCAGCCTGCGAACAGGCGTTATGGGCGGCTCCAGCTGCCCGATTGAGGTCATGCGCCGGGTCATGGATAAAATGCATATGAGCGGGGTCACCATTGCTTATGGCATGACGGAGACCAGTCCGGCATCTTGCCAGACCAATGAGCATACCCCGCTTGAAAAGAGAGTATCTACAGTAGGACTGGTGCTACCGGCACTTGAAGTTAAAATTATTGATACCGAAACCGGTGATATCGTAGCGATTGGAGAAACTGGCGAGCTGCTAACGCGAGGTTATGCCGTCATGAAAGGCTATTGGGGCAGTCAATTTAAAACACGTGCGGCTATTAAAGACGGCTGGATGTATACCGGCGATCTTGCGACTATGGACGAAGAGGGTTATATTAACGTTGTTGGTCGCCGCAAAGATATGGTTATTCGCGGCGGTGAAAATATCTATCCGGTAGAAGTTGAGAATTATCTGTACCGTCATCCTAAAATCCGAGATGTCCAAATAGTTGGTATACCGGATGAGCGTTATGGTGAGGTACTGGCGGCGTGGATAATACCTAAGCAGCCAAACAGCTTGACTGAGGATGAGGTTCGACAGTTCTGTCGTGAGCATATCGCCCATTATAAGGTGCCTACCTATTTTCGCTTCGTCACTGAATATCCAATGACCGTGACTGGTAAAATTCAAAAATATAAAATCGTTGAACAAATGAAAGCGGAGTTAGGCCTAAAATAGTTTAATCGCGTCATAACGACGTGCTCATTAATTAAACAAGACTTCAAGTAATAAAAAAGCCAGCTGCCCACTATCATAGTGTATGGCTGGCTTTTCCCTTTTGACTTTCTATATTTATGATACTTTAACTCTCCATATATTTTGACTGGTTATAGTTTTTTAAATATTTATAATATTTTGCTTGAGTCTTATTTAAGTAATACATATTGTATCGATGTCATTGACAGTCTTTCACTGAAGGCGTTATAGTAGTTAGCATGATACAAAATAGGTTCAAGGAAGAATAGAACCTATCAGCAGGCTATAGTAAAGTAAAACAATAAAGTAAAACGAAAGGACTCGTTATGACCAATCCCTCCTATTTTGATACCATTCTTAATAACATCCCTAGCATCAATATGGGTGCGCGCTCTGCTAATGCGCCACTCACCCAAAGCTATGATAAAGGTCCTGATGTGCCGCTTATTGAGGCCACTATCGGCGACTTTTTTGATGCTATTGCGGATAAATATCCTGAGCGTGAAGCATTGGTATCACGCCATCAAAATATCCGCTGGACGTATCGTGAGCTACAGCAACAGGCCAATCAACTGGCTAGTAGCATGATTGAGATGGGACTTGAGATTGGCGATCGCATCGGTATCTGGTCGCACAACAATGCTGAATGGTTATTAATGCAGCTAGCAACCGCAAAAGTCGGGGTGATCTTAGTCAATATTAACCCGGCGTATCGCACCTTTGAGTTGCAGTATGCGTTAAACAAGTTAGGCTGCTCGGCTCTAGTATTGATGCGTCATTTTAAAAGCAGCGATTACGCGCAGATGATCGGCGAGTTATGTCCTGAGATTTACCATAAAAGCTATCAACAGCTAGATCTGATCGAAATACCTACCATTGAGCGTATTGTTTGGATTGATGAGCCTGATAGCGATGAAGATTTTGGCTATATGCAGAAATTCTCGTCATGGATGGCCGAGGGTGATGCCAATGATCCGCGGGTAGCTGAGCGGCAAGTGCAGCTTAAAAATACTGATGCTATCAATGTGCAGTTTACCAGTGGCACTACTGGCACCCCAAAAGGCGCTACCTTAACTCACCGTAATATTCTAAATAATGGCTATTTTATCGGTGAGGCCATGAACCTAACCGAAGAAGATAGATTGTGTATTCCAGTACCGTTATATCATTGCTTTGGGATGGTGCTCGGTAACTTAGCGGTCTTAACCCATGGCGGTTGTATCCTTTATCCCAACGATGGCTTCGATGCATTGACGGTTTTAAAAACAGTTGAAGAAGAGAAATGTACCGCTTTGCATGGCGTGCCGACCATGTTTATCGCTATGCTAGACCATCCTGAGTTTGAAAACTTTGATTTGTCCACTTTACGTACGGGCATTATGGCCGGCTCTAGCTGTCCGATTGAGGTAATGCGCCGGGTCATTGATAAGATGCATATGAGCGAAGTCACTATTGCTTATGGGATGACTGAGACCAGTCCGGTCTCTTGCCAGACTAATGAGCATACCCCACTTGATAAGCAAGTTTCTACCGTCGGACTGGTACAGCCCGCACTTGAAGTGAAGGTTATCGATAGCGAAACTGGCGATATTGTGCCGATAGGTGAAACCGGTGAGCTATTAACGCGCGGCTATTCGGTGATGCAAGGCTATTGGGGCAGTCGCTTCAAATCGCGTGAGGCCATTCAAGATGGTTGGATGCATACTGGTGATTTGGCCACTATAGATGAAGACGGTTATGTCAAAATCGTTGGGCGTAGCAAAGATATGGTCATTCGTGGCGGTGAAAATATCTATCCCGTTGAGATTGAAAATTATCTCTACCGCCATCCTAATATCCGTGACGTCCAAATCGTTGGTATACCCGATGAGCGTTATGGTGAAGTGTTGGCGGCCTGGATTATTCCCAAGCAAGAAGGTAGCTTGACCGAGGAAGAGGTACGGCTGTTCTGTAGTGAGCATATCGCCCATTATAAAGTACCGACTTATTATCGTTTTGTCAGCGAATATCCAATGACCATTACTGGTAAAATCCAGAAATTTAAAATCGTTGAACATATGAAAGAAGAGCTGGGCTTAAAATAGCGAAGCAGCTAAGCACAGTCAAAGAAAAATAAGTTATAAATAAAAGACCAGCATAAAAGCCAATTATAGAAAGGGATATCATGAGCGCCATCATAACCAGTAAATTGAGTCCAAACGCCGCTGAATTTCAGCAAAATAGCGCCGCTATGCAAGTGATAGTAGATGATCTATATGAGCATTTGCACAAAATTGCACAAGGTGGCACAGAGCGCTCGCGTGCTAGGCATTTGGCACGTGGCAAACTGCTACCACGCGAGCGTGTTGAACGTCTGCTCGATGTAGGAACCCCCTTCTTAGAGATAGCCCCGATGGCGGCATACGATATGTATGACGAAGATATCCCAGCTGCTGGCGTGATTGCTGGTATCGGTCGTGTGAACGGCACTGAATGTTTGATTATCTGTAATGACGCTACTGTAAAAGGCGGCACTTATTTTCCGATGACCGTTAAAAAACATCTTCGGGCGCAAGAAATTGCACAAGAAAACAATCTGCCTTGTATCTATCTAGTGGATTCAGGTGGTGCAAATTTACCCAATCAAGACGAAGTGTTTCCTGATAAAGAGCATTTTGGCCGTATTTTCTTTAACCAAGCCAATCTTAGCGCGGCCGGTGTTCCACAAATTGCTGTAGTGATGGGCAGCTGTACCGCAGGTGGCGCTTATGTCCCAGCGATGAGTGATGAGTCTATTATTGTAAAAGACCAAGGGACTATCTTTCTAGGTGGCCCGCCGCTGGTAAAAGCGGCTACGGGTGAAGAAGTGACCGCCGAAGACTTAGGCGGAAGTGATGTGCATACGCGTCTATCAGGAGTGGTGGATCATCTGGCGCAAAACGATACCCATGCGTTGTCGCTGGCACGTAATATTGTTAGTCATTTTAACCGGCCAGCCAAGCACATTCCCAATCAAATTACCCCACGTCCGCCGCGTTATGAGGCCAAAGAGCTATACGGCATTATTCCCAATGATACCCGCCAGCCGTTCGATATCAGAGAAATTATTGCGCGTATTGTTGATGATAGTGAGTTTGATGAATTTAAAGCCCGCTTTGGCACTACCTTAGTCTGCGGTTTTGCCCATATTGAAGGCATGCCAGTTGGTATTATTGCCAATAACGGTATTTTATTCAGTGAGTCGGCACAAAAAGGCACGCACTTTATCGAGCTGTGCTGTAAGCGCAAAATCCCTCTGGTATTTTTGCAGAATATCACTGGCTTTATGGTGGGGCGTAAGTACGAAAACGAAGGTATCGCCCGCCACGGAGCAAAGATGGTGATGGCCGTTGCCAATGCTAAAGTGCCTAAATTTACCGTTATTGTTGGCGGCTCATTTGGTGCGGGTAACTATGGTATGTGTGGCCGCGCTTATAGTCCCCGCTTCTTATGGATGTGGCCGAACGCGCGCATTTCTGTAATGGGCGGTGAGCAAGCGGCCTCCGTACTCGCGACCGTCAAGCGTGATAACTTTGACCGCAAAGGTGAGGCGTGGAGTAAGGAGGATGAAGAAGCCTTTAAAACGCCTATCCGCGAGATGTATGAAGAGCAGGGGCATCCGTATTATGCGACTGCCCGATTATGGGATGACGGCGTGATTGACCCTGCTGATACCCGCAAGGTGTTGGCACTAGGACTTAGCGCGGCTCATAACGCTCCGATTGAAGAGACTACGTTCGGTGTCTTTAGAATGTAGGACAAGAATTTAGAATAAGCTTGGTGCGGTGATAATTAACGTGCTGAGCCTGACTGATATTTAAAAAGAGAAAATTATGCAAAATGATACGGTAAAAGATATCAATAATTATAAAAGCCTACTGGTCACTATTGAACAGCACGTCGCTACCGTCACCTTAAACTGTCCTGAAAAGCGTAACGCTTTTAATGATGAGATGATAAGTGAGCTGACCGCAGCGTTTAAACAGTTAGGCGCAAACGATGACGTTCGCGTTATTGTACTGGCTGCCGCAGGTAAGGCGTTTTGTGCTGGTGCGGATTTGAACTGGATGCGCGCCATGGCGGATTACAGCTATGAAGAAAACTTAGCGGATGCTGATAAATTAGCGCAAATGCTCAAGACCATTTATGAATGTCCAAAGCCAACTATCGCTGCTATTCAAGGCGATGTTTATGCCGGCGGTATGGGCTTAGTAGCCGCATGTGATGTTGCATTTGCCGTTAAGATTGCTAATTTTTGTTTAAGTGAAGTGCGACTGGGTCTCGCGCCAGCAACTATCAGCCCTTACGTCATTCGCGCAATGGGTGCCCGAGCAGCACAGCGTTACTTTTTGAGTGCGGAAGTTTTTGACGCTAAAAAAGCGCGTCAGCTGGGCTTTATTCATGAGCGCGTCAGCGAAGAGTCACTAAATGATGTGGTAGCAACTTTCTGTGCCAAAGTCGTCAAAAACAGCCCTGATGCGATGAGAACTTGTAAAACCTTACTGCATGAAGTGGCTGGACAACCCATGACGGCAGAGCTTATTAATGACACAGTCAAAAGTATCGCTGATATCCGTGCCTCAGAACAAGGTAAAGAAGGCGTGCAAGCCTTTTTACAAAAACGTCGCCCCGCATGGCAGACAGAAGACTAGCTGTTAAAGACTAATTGTTGATAGCAGCAAAAGTGATACTAAACGGACAGCATCAAACAGTCAGGTCAGGGTTCCAACCATAACTGATGCTACGATAAAAATATAAGGCAAAAGACAAGGATAGTTATGTTTTCTAAAATTTTGATTGCCAACCGTGGCGAGATTGCTTGCCGAGTGGCAGCGACTGCAAAGCGTATGGGTGTTAGCACCGTCGCTGTCTATTCCGATGCTGACCGTCATGCCAAGCATGTGGCTGTCTGTGACGAAGCCGTTTATTTGGGTGGTTCTGCCCCAAAAGACAGTTACCTCAAAGGTGATGCTATTATTGCGATCGCTAAAGAAACTGGCGCGCAAGCCATTCATCCTGGTTATGGATTCCTGAGTGAAAATGCTGAATTTGCTCAGGCTTGTCAGGATGCTGGCTTAGTATTTATCGGTCCATCGGCTGCTGCTATCCGTGCCATGGGCGGTAAGTCTGAATCTAAACGCTTGATGGAAACCGCTGGCGTACCACTAATTCCTGGCTATCATGGCGACAATCAAGATGGCGCATTCTTACGGGCGCAAGCTGATGAGATCGGCTATCCAGTACTGATTAAAGCCAGTGCTGGTGGCGGTGGTAAAGGCATGCGTATCGTCGAGCAAAGCGCTGACTTTATCGGCTTATTAGAGTCTTGCCGCCGTGAAGCGACTACCAGCTTCGGTAATGATCAAGTATTGGTTGAAAAATACGCCCTAAAACCGCGTCATATCGAAATCCAAGTATTTGGCGATAGCCACGGCAACTATGTGCATTTATTTGAGCGAGATTGCTCGGTACAGCGTCGCCATCAAAAAGTTCTTGAAGAAGCGCCAGCACCCGGCGTTGATATCAGCATGCGAGAGGAAATGGGCGCAGCAGCTATCGAGGCGGCGCGGGCAGTAAATTATGTCGGCGCAGGAACGGTTGAATTTATCGTTGAACAGCGTGAGACCTCCATGAATTTTTACTTCATGGAGATGAATACGCGTTTGCAAGTTGAGCATCCGGTTACTGAAGCAATTACTGGTTTAGATTTGGTTGAATGGCAGCTATTGGTTGCTGCCGGCAAGCCGCTACCTAAAACCCAAGATCAGCTGGTTATCAATGGTCATGCTATTGAGGCGCGTATCTGCGCTGAAAACCCTGACAATGATTTTCTACCAGCGACGGGGACGTTATTTACTTATCAAAAGCCCGAGCACAGTACCTTTAACATTACTGACGTGCGCCTTGATGACGGTGTCCGCGAAGGCGATGTTATTAGCCCTTTTTATGATTCGATGATTGCCAAATTAATCGTCCATGCGCCAACCCGCGAGCAAGCGTTAGCCAAGCTTGATCGCGCACTGGCACAAACGCGTATCGTTGGCCTACCGAACAATGTGGCATTCTTACGTTATATTATTAATACCGATTCATTCAGTCATGCCAATCTAGATACCGCATTAATTGAGCGTGAGCGGGCCGACCTTTTTGACCAACAGCCTCTTGAGCTATCAACGCTCATTGGCACTGCTATTGTTCAGCAGCTGGCCACTGAGTCGGTCGATACGGGTAGCAATGCTTTTGACCCTTTTGCTCAGACCTCAGGGTTTCGCGCTTATACTGATTATACGCGGCAGTTTAGTTTGATTTATGATGAGCAGCCTTATTTAGCGCATATTAGTGATTGGCACAATGGTGCTACATGCTCAGATAGTGGTTTCAATAAGTCTAGCGATAAAGCCAGCCGCTTTAATATGGTCATTGAGCATGATACGACCAATAATGATGGCAAAGACACAGACCAGCAAGCTGGCGGCCAAACTACTAAGCAAGCCGATCCTCTATACAAGGGTAGTGTCAGCTACACAAGTAGCGATGCGCACAACCATGTTTTATGGTTAGACGGTACACGTATTAGCGCTCAGAGCTGGCTACATAACGAGACTGTGTATGTCTTTACTGATGCTGGGCGTGATCAGATAACGTTGATCGATATTATGGCGCACGTCGGCGAAGAGAACGCTGCCGTTGGTAGTTTAAAATCGCCTATGCCAGGGCAAGTGATTGCCTTTAAGGTAGCGGTAGGCGATACGGTCAAGCAAGGCGAGCCGCTAGCTGTTATTGAAGCGATGAAAATTGAGCATACTATTACCGCACCCACTGATGGCGTAGTCGCAGAGCTGCTATTTAAAGCTGGCGATTTGGTGGCGGATGGTGATGAGCTATTGCGGATTGATGCTACTGAAGAAGGATAATGATAACGACAGTTAAATAGCATTGCGGTTTTTGGAAATACCTGTTCCCGAAATTGGCTTTTTTAAAATTTTAGCACAGCAGTTTTTAGCCCGCTAACCAAACTAACAGTTAGATCAGTAAAAACAGACCAATAAAAAGGATGGCAATCATGAAACACTCGTATCCAGATCAGGTATTGATCGTTGACGTTAGTCCGCGTGATGGTTTGCAAAATGAGTCTAAAACTGTACCGACTGCCATCAAGCAAGCCCTGATTGAAGACCTGATGGCAGCAGGAATTAAAAAGCTCGAAGCGACTAGTTTCGTCTCGCCTAAATGGGTACCGCAAATGGGTGATAATAGCCAGCTGTTGGACGCGCTTAAGCCAACACGAAATGATGATGTTTGTTATTCGGTATTGGTACCCAATATGCGCGGCTTTGAAAATGCGATTGTACATCGTCCTGATGAAATCGTGATATTTGGCTCAGCAAGTGAAACCTTTAGCCAAAAAAATATCAACTGTAGCATCGATGAGAGTATCGAGCGCTTTGCTCCAGTTGCTGCTGCTGCTAAAGCCCAAGGTATCAAAGTTCGCGGTGTCATTTCATGTACGGTCGGCTGTCCTTATGAAGGCGAAATTGATCCCAGTCAAGTGGCTTATGTGACCGAACGTTTGGTCGAGATTGGGGCAGAACAGATTGGCATTGCCGATACTATTGGTGTTGGTACACCGATTAAAGTTCAGCGTGCCATACAAGCAGCGCTTGAGCATGTTGATATATCAGCGATATCGGGTCACTTTCACGACACTTATGGTCAAGCCTTAAGCAATACTTTAGCAGCACTACAATTAGGGGTACGTGAATTTGATACCTCGGTTGCCGGACTTGGTGGCTGTCCCTATGCTAAAGGCGCCACTGGTAATGTGGCGACTGAAGATGTGGTTTATATGCTGCACGGTATGGGTATCCGTACCGGTATTGATCTAGATAAGTTGGTCAGTGCGGGCGAGCGTATCAGTGCGTTTTTAGAGCGTCCTAATGGCTCAAATGTCACGCGTGCATTAATCAGTCAACGTCAGTCTTAGCTATAAATTAATAAAAGCACCCTGCGCGCTAATAACCTTTAAAAATATTAATAGATTAGAACCTAAAATATAAGGAATAATTATGAGTTTACCCGGATTAAACTTTCAGCTTGGCGAAGATATCGATGCGCTACGTGATATGGTGCAAAAATTTGCGGCGAATGAAATTGCCCCGCGTGCCGCTGAGATTGATTCTAGCGATGAATTCCCAATGGATTTATGGCAAAAAATGGGTGATTTAGGCCTTCATGGTATCACCGTTCCAGAAGCTTACGGCGGTGTCGATATGGGCTACGTCGCGCATATGGTCGTGATGGAAGAGATCAGCCGCGCGTCTGCGTCGGTTGCGCTCAGTTATGGTGCCCATTCAAACTTATGTATCAATCAGATTAAGCGTAACGGCAATGAAGAACAAAAGCAGAAATACCTGCCTAAGCTGCTCAGTGGTGAATTTATCGGTGCGCTTGCCATGAGTGAAACCGGTGCTGGTTCCGATGTTACCAGTATGAAACTTAAAGCCGAAGAAAAAGACGGTCATTATATTTTAAACGGCAGCAAAATGTGGATTACCAATGGCCCTGATGCTGATGTGATGGTGGTTTATGCCAAAACCAATCCTGAGCTTGGTGCGAAAGGTATGACCGCCTTTATCGTTGAAAAAGGTATGGCAGGCTTTGGTACCGCACAAAAGCTCGATAAATTAGGTATGCGTGGCAGCCATACTGGCGAGATGACCTTTAATAATGTTGAAGTGCCTAAAGAAAATATTTTAGGTGAATTGAATACTGGCGTTAAAGTATTGATGAGCGGCTTAGACTATGAGCGCGCGGTATTGGCTGCTGGTCCGATTGGTATCATGCAATCAGTTATGGATAATGTAGTGCCTTATATCCATGACCGTCAGCAGTTCGGCCAAGCCATCGGTGAGTTTCAGTTGATTCAAGGTAAAGTCGCAGATATGTACACCGTGCTACAAGCAGGGCGTAGCTTTTTATATACGGTCGGTAAAAACCTCGACATGTTGGACCAACGCGGTGCTGGACACAGTCGCCAAGTTCGTAAAGATTGCGCCAGTGTCATTTTATGGTGTGCAGAAAAAGCCACGTGGATGGCAGGCGAAGGCATTCAAATATTTGGCGGTAATGGCTATACCAATGAATATCCGCTTGGTCGTTTATGGCGCGATGCCAAGCTGTATGAGATTGGCGCGGGCACCAGTGAAATCCGCCGTATGCTAATCGGTCGTGAATTGTTTAATGAAACCAAATAACCGCAGTATAATGTGATTTAATCAGCCTGTAATAATAAGTTTATGACTACAGGCTGATATGAAAAATTAGTCAATAAAAAAGCAGTAGGTCTAAGACTTACTGCTTTTTTTGTTAATCACTTATTGGCTTTTTTTACTGGGTATCTATTTTATTTGGCATGTTTATTTGGCATGACTGTGATCAAAATATCGCGCTAAGCCATTTAATAGTAAGTCTTCACGCAGTCGCACCGGACGATTGACATGCTGGGCAATCATAGCCGCATCGCCACCAGTCATGATTAGCTCAAAGTTTGGGTGACGGTTGGTAATCTCGTTCACCGCGCCAACTATAGATAACAAGATACCCCGATGTACCGCATCCTGTGTGGTGATGCCTTGGGTAATGCTATCAAAGGTGCCGTTAGAGATGGTAATTTGCTTAGTGCCTGAAAAAAGGGACTCACGCTGAAGATAGATATTAGGGAAGATATAGCCGCCTAAATGCTCCGCATGATCAATAAGATCAATAGTCACTGCCGTGCCGCAGCCAATCACACATTGGCGCTTTTTCTTATCTACGGCGCCCAGCATCTGTAGCCAGCGGTCGCATCCTAATTGGTCAGCGTTATAAGCGCTACCCATTAATGGATGAGCGGCATCAACATCGACAAACTCAAAGGGAATATCCAGCCGACTTAAGGTTTCTGAGACCTTTACGTTTAATTCGTCACCCAGCACTGACGAGATACCGATAAAGTCAGGGGCATAGCGCTCAAAGCGATCCGTCAAACCCATAAGCAATTCGGCAGGCGCTTGCAAATGTTGCTTGGCATCATGCGAGACAATCTGCCCAATATCATCGGTCAGCCAGTATTTAAGACGGGTGTTTCCCAAGTCAAGCCAGAGCATAAATATCCTTATATAAGTGCCCGTTGTATATGCCGTTTAAGTATCATTAATAACGTCAATACGACCAGTAAAAAGCGCGATAAGCTTACCGTTATCTTGCCTTAATTGCAAACAACCATACGTATCAATACCACAAGCATAACCAGTGGTAATATGCAGTTTATCATTATCATTATCATTATCGTTATCGTTATGGTTTTGGGTCACACGCAGCCGTAATCCTACCAGCGCATCCATTGTGGCAAACTGGGTCATAAATTCGTCGGTATAACGAGTTTGTGCCGTCGTCTTTTCTTTAGCCAATTGCTCAAAGCTTGTCATTGCTGCGACCAAAGCCTGACTGATTTGCCCATACAGCGCTTGTAAGTCTGGCAAGGCAGTCCTGTTTTCTTGCTGAGACAGCTCAGTCGCGCGTGAGGCATCGACAGGGTGTAGTTTTTCATAAATGTCTTGTAAGCTAATTGCCTGATAGCTCATCCCTTCACTCGTTTGCGTGGTTAGCGCTGGTGTCGCTCGTATATTTAAGCCAACCCCCATCACCACGCCAATTAGTTTACCGGCACGCCATACCGGCTCAATCAAAATGCCAGCCAGTTTATTAAAGTCATTAATGTTTGAATGGCTATCCTCTGTTTCAGCATTATTTTTACATTGAGATGATGGAGAATAAAACCCCAAGTCATTGGCCCATTTTACCCCAATAGGTGCTAATCCTTGCGCACGCAGTTGCTCATTAAGCGTTTGTATGACGGGAATTTTTGCCAGCTCAACGCCGATGACTAAGGACAGTAGACCGCTGATCGGCACTTGTACCGGATGATATAGTGACAGATAAACATTGCCGCGCGGTGACTGCCACGAGCGCTCACGTTGTCCACGACCTGCAGTTTGGGTTTCAGTAGTCAACAGGTGGGGCTCATCTACGCTAAGAGATTCGTTTTGTATGGCGTCAATCAGCTCGCTATTGGTTGATGGACTGCTGATAACGTGGCGATGATTGAGGTTTGTTAAGAGGACTGATAGCGGCATAAGTTTAGTCGATGTGGTTAATGTAGCGTGGGTAATCTTTGATATACTGAGGCGATTGTGGAAAACAAAAGAAAGTAGGCGTCACGGATGGAACAGTAAGAGCGTCATCTTATTATCATATAAAAATAAGCTCAATAAAAGTTAAGTAAGATAATTCAGTACAATAAAAGCAAGCATAATAAAAGATGAGTACATTAAAAGGTAAACTCGATGATGTTATATGTATGGTTTGTGATTGCAGGAGCGTTCGCAGGAGTCAGCGCTGGCTTATTTGGTGTGGGCGGCGGGATGATTATTGTGCCGGCGTTAGTGTGGATTTTCACGGCCTATAATTTCCCGCCTGAAGTAGTCACTCATTTAGCGATTGGTACGTCCCTTGCGACCATCGTTGTGACTTCAATCAGTTCAATGACGGCGCATAATAAGCGTGGCGGTGTGCGCTGGGAAGTTTGGCGCAGCATGGCAATTGGTTTGGTCATTGGTAGCTTGATTGGGGCGGGCATTGCTGACGCGATTAATGGTCAAGCACTGCAAGCCATTATCGGTGTAGGAGCCTTGTTGGTCGCCTTAAAAATGCTATTCTTCTCTACTAAAGAACAAGTGGGTAAGCCGTTACCGCCTACTGGCGTGCAGTTTGGCGCGGGTACCGGGATTGGTTTGGCCTCGTCTATTTTTGGTATCGGCGGCGGTAGTTTGACCGTCCCGTATTTGAATTGGGCAGGACTCCCGATGAAGCAATCGGTGGGCACATCTGCTGCGTGTGGACTCCCGATTGCTATTGCAGGGGCACTGGGCTTTGCCTGGTTTGGTCAAGGTGAGGTCAATCTACCGGATGGCACGATAGGCTTTGTACATATCTCTGGATTTTTATGTATTTCAGTCATCAGTTTTATTATGGCAAAAGTCGGTGCCAAGCTTGCACATCAATTGCCAGCCCTAATGCTAAAACGCGCCTTCGGAGTATTGCTATTGTTCGCTGGTGGACAGTTGCTATTGAGTGGTATTGGGGTGTTGTAGGGATACTTGCACTGATAATGGTAAGCGGCTTAAAAAATATAAACCCCAAAAAAACCACACAATTTCAGGTAGAATAGCCGCCTGTTTTTGCTGATGTTACTGATCATTCATGCGTTTAAAATCTCTAAAATTAGCAGGCTTTAAGTCCTTTGCTAACTCAACCACTTTTACCTTTCCCCGTGGCATTACTGCCATTGTCGGACCGAATGGCTGTGGCAAATCAAATGTGATTGATGCTATCCGTTGGGTGCTAGGTGAAACTTCTGCCAAGCAGCTGCGTGGTGGGGCGATGAGCGATGTCATTTTTGCAGGCACGCAAGATAAAGCGGCAAAAAGTGTCGCTAGTGTCGAACTGACCTTTGAGCATACCCAAGATGAGCAAACCGGCATTCGGCATGAGTTTAATCTATATCAAGAGCTGTCTGTCCGCCGTCAGGTTAATTTAGAGGGGCGTTCCGATTACTTTATCAATGGTACGCGTTGCCGACGTCGAGATGTGATTGATGTGTTTTTGGGTACAGGGCTGGGCGCACGCAGTTATGCGGTCATCGAGCAGGGCATGATTGGCCGCATCGTTGATTCTAATCCATTGCAGCTACGTGAATTTATCGAAGAGGCGGCAGGGGTCTCGCGCTATCAAGCAAGACGTGCGGAAACGCAAAAGAAGCTTGAGAAAACCAAAGAAAATCTAGCGCGCCTGTATGATATGCAAAGCGAGCTGGAACGCCAACAAAAGACCCTATCAAAACAAGCGACCAGTGCCCAGCGCTATAATGAGCTGACCGAAACCCTTGCTGATATCAAGCAGCAATTGGCTATTCAGCAGTTATATCAAGCCAAACACACACAGCAGCAGCATAAAGTCGAGCATGAGCGAAGCGCTACAGCAGTAACTACGCTACAAGCTGATTATGAAACCCTCAAAGCCAAGCAAGATAAGCTCACCGCACAAATTAACCAACAGCAGTGGCTCAAAGACGATACTCAAAGCGCGCACTATCAGCAGCAACTAAGCTACCAACAAGCTGAGCATCAACTAAACGATGGGCAAACACAGCTAACCCAAATTAAGCAGCAATTGACCAATTTGAATGAGCAGCGAGAGCAAACGATAGCTGAGATTGATAAGCTGAAAATAGAACAAGAAGAGCAACAGACGGCGCTAGAAAAACTGCGCCCACAACTTGCTGAGATAACTACTAAACGCGACGCGCATAAATGTAATGAGCAGCCGTTACAGCAAGCATGGCATGAGGCGCAAAATCAGCTGTCACGTCTGCAAGATAACGAGCGCAGGCTTGAGCAGCAACAAGCTATTAACACCCAAGCGCAAAAGCGCCACCAGCTTAGTCGAGATAAATGGGCCCGCCGCCAGCACAGTTGGCAGACGTTGTGGGAGCAGTTGCAACAGTCTACGCGTGCCTCTGATGTGAGTAACACACAAGATTTAGACTCCCAAGCTATAAACTCTCAAACGTTGAACCTACAAATTTTAAATAGACCATCAAGCACGCAAATAGCTGAGCTTAATAGTCAGTTGCAGCAGCTTGTACGGCAACAAGACAGTGTAGAAGAACGCCTATCGGAGCTACAGCCGCAACAGCGTACGTTACAGCAGCGTTTGATTGAGCAGCAACGCGATGTAGCTGAACATGAAAAACGCCATGCGCTACTGGCTGGTGAGTACGATACCTTGCACCAGATATTACATCCTAAGCCATCCAAAACATTAGAACATACATCAGAAAACACTACGCAGTCTACTTCTCAAAGCGATAATAATTCCACATTAAGCACCTATCAACAGTTGCCTATTACTACCTTACGTGAGCAGATTGAACTGAGTGTACAAGGGCAGCAGTACGCACAATTACTCGATAGCCTGTTGGCGATTTGGCTCGATAGTCATGTGTTCTTACCAAGCCAACATAACGTTAATGATAATGCTCAACAAGCAGCTAATCTGCCGTCACAATTTGAGCGCTATTTGCCGGAGTTGCTGGCTTATCAAAATGGTCAAAACCCGCAGGAAGGTTTGCTGACTGAAACTAGCCATAGTTTATGGTTGCCAGCTGCTCAAGCAGCCACTCAAAGTAGTAGCGAAAAAAATGCTTTTATTAATCACTTACCAAATGAGCTTAAAGAGAAAATTTTCCCTTTATCGCAGTTAATTGCTCGTCCAGCATTGGCGTTATGGCAGCAGTGTTATTTATATATGGCTCAAAATGATAACAAGACCAACGTTGAGCAAACCGAAGAACTCGTAGAGATTCTCAAAGCATTACCGCCATCAGCATTGCTATTGACCACCGATGGTTGGTTAATCAGTAGCAAGGGCACGATCAATCTCAGTAAATTTACTGGCGCAACGAAGGGACAGGACGATAACCAGAGCAATAGTCAATTTCTAACCCAGCGGCTTAGTCAGCGTACGCGTTTAGAAAAATTAGAAGTATTGCTTGATGAGGGTGAGGCGCAAATAACAACGCAACAGCAGAGCATCAATCAAAACCAGCGTGATTATGATGCGTTAGCCATAAGCCTTGAAGAAACTCGTGCCCAAGCTGAACAGCTAACAGGCGATCAATATAAACTTCAACAGCAATTGACCACCCAGCAAGCTGCCTATGAGCGCTTGCAAGCTGATGAGCAACGCTTAAATGCTGATAAAGCAGCACTTACTGAAGAACAGCAAGAGTTAGAACATGAGCAAAAAGCCTTGGATAGCGAGCAGCAGAAAATTCAAGAGGATATTGAAGCGCTGACCCCAAAACTAACTGAAGCGCAGGCTAATCGTCAGCAGTTACAAGTCGCACGCAACGAACTCAGCCGCGCTCGTCAAGCAGATGATGAGGCATGGCAAGCCTTACAGCTTAGCATCCAGCAGAGTGAAATGCGTTTAGAGCACAGTACGAGTAGTCTCGCGCGTGCGACCGAACAACATGATAGATCGATGCAAAATGAACAGGCCTTGATAACACGACTCGAGAACTATCAGCAGCAACTGCCAGGCTTGCAAGCCGTATTACAAACGGCGCAAACGGCACGTGATGAGCAGCAACTATTATTGACTGAGCGAGAAACGGTGTTGACCGCGCTCAAGCTTGAGTATAGTGAGCAGCAGTTCGCACTGGATGCGTTGCAAACTGAATTGCAAACCAAACAAAGCAAGCTGGCGAGTGATGCGACCGAGCTGGCGTTGAGTGAAGCACGGTTAAACGATGCCAGCACTCACGCGCACTATGCTTTAGTAGAATATTCTCAGCTTAGTAATAAGTATGATAAGGGACAAGCGCTACAGACTGTCAGTGTCTCAAGCTTATTAACTGACTTTATTATTCATGAACGCCGTGTGCGTCCGGACAAAATCGCTGAGCTACAGACTGAGCAAAGCCAACTTGAGCAGCAGCTGAGTAAAATTGGTGCGGTAAATTTAGCTGCCGTGGCTGAGCTGGCTGAGGTTAATGAGCGCTTAGCACCGCTGGCCCAGCAGACTGAGGATATTGCTGCTAGCATGGATACCTTGACGGATGCGATCGCCTCTATTGATGAGACCACCAAGACCCTGTTTATGCAAACGCTGGAGGCGGTCAATACTGATCTTGCTGATTTATTTGCCAAGGTATTCGGCGGTGGTCATGCCAGCTTAAGTTTGAACTTAGATGAGTTGCCGACTAATACACCAAAGTCAGAACAATGGCGCGCAGGATTAACCTTAATGGCGCAACCAAAAGGCAAGCGTAACAGTCGCCTAGCGTTGCTTTCAGGGGGCGAGAAGACATTGACCGCGCTCAGCTTAATTTTTGCTATCTTTAAGCAGCATCCAGCACCATTTTGTGTCCTTGATGAAGTGGATGCCCCGCTTGATGATGCTAATGTCGCACGCTTTACCAGTCTCATCCATGAGCTGGCAAGCGACTTGCAGTTTATATTTATCAGCCATAATAAGCTTTCTATGCAGATTGCCGATGAGCTTAAAGGTATCACTATGCCAAGCGCGGGTATTTCAACCTTAGTTAGCGTCTCCTTAGATGAGGCCGCGCGCTATATTGAAAGTTAGCATTGATTCATTATTGGAAGCTGGTATTGTTGTTTAGAGTTGATAGCTGATATTGAGCATTATAGATGCCTTAATATTGAGTAATAATGGTGGACGGACTATAAACCATCACAATGTGGTGACGACTTCAGTCAGCCATGCTAGAATATTGCCGTTCATACCATCTTTTATTTTTGTCATAGTTATTAGGATATATTTCTCATGACCGCTATTCAGTTTATATTGATTGCTATTGCTGCGTTTATCGTACTTGCAGGGCTGTTTATGGTCATTCGTAGCTTGAAGCGGCGCAAAAATACCGAAGCAGCGGCGGTCAATTATGATAAAAATGGTATTCCCATTATCCCACGTCATGAGCGCAACATCGTCGATCAGCCAGATTTTGACGATACCGTCGCTGGCGAGACCACTATTGGCCCCGATCGTGATTATTTAAATGCGGTAGTTGAAGACGAGCCTTTGACCCAGACCCACACCAATGTCGATGCGCAACTGACCGCAGGTCGCGGTGAAGCCGATCCTGATACAGATGCTGCCCCTGAGGCAGCTTATGCGCGCTGGCAAGCTGAGCAGCAACACGCAGATAAAGCTGAGTTTGCGTATGTCGCTGACCAGATGCAAACGAATAGTGATCAAGAGCCCGATGCTTTTTCTAGCCTAATGTCTGCCACTGACAACCTCATGCCATCGATAGATACCGCAGAAGAACCGAGATTTACGGATAACAGTCCGATACTTGACCAGCACCTGTTAGAGCCGGTTGACCAAGCACAAAACGGCCCATTGATTAATGCCAAAGACAATATTAATATCACCATCTTGCCGCATCAGTATCGCGACCGTCCAACAACGGTCATTCGTGGTCGTGACCTATTAGCGTTAATTGATAAATACGGTTTGCGCTTTGGCGCGATGAATATGTTTCATCGCTATGAGCAAAAAGACGGCACTGGCATGTTATGGTTTAGTATGATGGGCATCACTGATAACGGCATCGCGCCCTTTGATCCCCATAGCGTAGCGACCAATAATTATAGCGGCGTCGTGGTGTTTTTATCCTTACCGCATCCGCAAGCGTTGCGTAGCTTTGATAGTATGATGAGCATCGCCTATATGATGGCCAGCGACTTAGATGCGATAATGCTCGATGAGAATAACGAGCCTATCACTTCTGAATACAAGCAGCAGCTACGTAATCAAGTCCGTGATTACGAAGATTAAAATATTTAACAATCTGTATTCTTCAAAAATTAAATAGCTTAAAAGAGGCAAATAATGTGTTTCATTTCACGTTATTTGCCTTTATCAATTATCACAATATCCTATAAACTTGTTATGATATCGGCATCTTGAACAGTAAAGACGCCGACTATGACTGACTCACTCTTACCGCCTGATTCTCAACCAGCTACCTTTCAACCCGGTACTCCCCAAAAACCAGCTTCCCAAAATCCCATTTCAAATGAAATCGCAAACAATGATGCCATTATCGTACAAATGCGCGCGTTTATTGATGCGCTCAAGACTCATAATAACGCTTACTATGTGCTGGACAATCCGATCTTAGAAGACAGTGAATACGATCAATTGCGCCGCTCCTTGCTGGAGTTAGAAGAAGCGTATCCGGATTTAGTGCAGCCTGACAGCCCTGTCAATCAAGTCGGCGATACTCCGTTATCGGCCTTTACCCAAGTCACCCACGATATACAGATGCTATCGCTCGGTAATGTGTTTGAGTACGATGATTTGCGCGATTTTATGCGGCGGGTCAACGACCGTTTAAGTGTCGCTCAGCAAAACCCTGAATATGAGATGGAGCTAAAGCTTGATGGGTTAGCAGTGTCGCTAAAATATGTGCACGGTAAGTTTATGCAAGCGGTCACGCGCGGCGATGGGCAAACGGGTGAGGACATAACGCAAAATGCCAAAACCATTCGCAATCTACCGTTATGGTTAGCTATTGCGGCTGATATTGAGCTGTTAGAAGTGCGCGGTGAAGTGCTAATACCCAAAGCAGGATTTGAACGTCTTAATCGACTGGCACAGGAAAATGACGATAAAACCTTTGCCAATCCACGCAATGCGGCTGCTGGTAGCTTACGACAACTTGATCCGGCGGTCGCGGCAAGTCGTCCGCTAGCCTTCTATGGCTATTCGATTAATCAAGGTTTGCCGGATAGTATCAACACTCAATCGGCAGCCCTTGCTTGGTTGAAAGATATTGGTTTTACCGTTAGTGCAGTAGAAGTAGTACAGAACCCACGCGAGGCGCAAGCCTACTATGAGTCAGTGATTGAGGCACGCGCTGCGCTACCGTTTGAGATTGATGGCACAGTGATTAAAGTCAATAGTTTGGCACTGCAACAGCAATTGGGCTTTTTATCACGTGAGCCACGTTGGGCAACGGCTTATAAATTCCCTGCCGAAACGGTTATGACCCGCTTACAATCCATTGAGTGGCAAGTCGGGCGTACCGGACAAATCACCCCAGTCGGTAAACTAGAGCCGGTGAAAGTCGGCGGCGTTACGGTCAGTAATGTCACTTTGCATAACTTTGGCGAGATTCAGCGCCTTGATGTGCGCGCAGGCGATATGGTCAGCGTCCATCGCGCAGGCGATGTCATCCCCAAAGTCACACGCGTCTGGCACGATCAACGTCAAGAAGGTTCTGAGCCGGTCATGCTACCGTCTACCTGTCCAGTATGCGACTCTCCGGTTGTGCTACCCGAAGATGAAGCATTAGCTCGCTGTACTGGCGGTCTATTTTGTCCAGCACAACAGCAAGAAGCGTTGATTCACTTTGTCTCGCGGCGCGCGATGGATATCGATGGCTTGGGCGCAAGTTGGCTGATTGGCTTTTTTAATCATGGTTTGGTTAAGACCGTTGCTGACATCTATCAATTGCACAATCACCAAGAGGAGCTAATTACTTTAGAAAAATTAGGCGAAAAATCGGTACAAAATATTATTGCCGCTATCGAAGCCAGCAAACATACAACGCTGTCACGCTTTATCTACGCGCTTGGCATTCGCGGAGTGGGTGAAACCACCGCGCAAAACCTTGCTCAGCAATTCGGCGATCTGGATATTCTAATGGCTGCTGATATCGAAGCGTTGTTACTAACTCCTGATGTGGGTGCTATTACCGCTGAACTTACCTATAAATTCTTTCGTGCCCCGCATAATATTGAAGTTATTACTGCATTACGTGAAGCTGGGGTGTATTGGGATAAAGTCGAGCAAAAAGCTCCTAGCGACTTACCACTTGATGGGCAGACTTGGGTCATCACTGGCGCGCTGGCAAGTATGGCGCGTGATGAAGCTAAAGCCAAACTCCAAGCGCTTGGTGCAAAAGTATCCGGTAGTATCTCTGCTAAAACTACAGCGCTACTGGCAGGAGAAAAGGCTGGGTCGAAGATGGCTAAGGCTGAGAAGTTAGGGGTTAAAGTTGTTGGTGAGGATGAGTTTTTGACGTTGGTTGGGGAGTAGTTTATGGATGTTGATAATTTGAAAGATTTAGATGAAGCTACTCGGAAAGAGATTGAAGAATTAGAGAAGATTACGCGTGAGAAGGATAGCAGCGAAAGCTTTGCAAAAGCTAAATACTTAATAGCTGATATATTTAAAGAAGAAAATCAGCCTATAAAGGCTTTGAAAGCATGGGATGAAATTAGAAGAGAAGATAGTCCAATATGGTACGCTAAAGCGCAAATTGATAAGGGTTTAGTTTACTTTGATCTTGACCAATCTAAAAAATCTTATCAAGCTTTCAATAATATTGAGAAAACTGATAGTTTAATCCATTATATGATGGCTCAATATGGTATGGGGGCTTTGCTAACTAAAGATAATAATAGAGATGAAGCATTAATTGTTTGGAATAATTTGAAGGGAATAGGTAATTCCTCAGACACTGCCAAGTTAAAGTTTAAAATAGGGGGTGTTCTGGTAGGTGAAAAGTTTGCAAAGTATGATGAAGCAAAACAATTCTTTATAGAATCGTTGGAACACTACCCCTATGAAGCGTATTGTTATAAGAAAATATGTGATTTACTGATAGAGTCAGAATCTAAAACTGTTGGAGAAAAAGTTCTACAGCTTTTAGATAAGACTTTAGATATAGTGAATGTATTGAAGTTAGATTTTGGACAAGATGCTAATGAAGAGAAGTCTCCTGAAAGAAAGCTCGCTCACTATACAAATACTAGTATTACTAACTTACTTTTAGAAGCTGACAAAAACAATAGTCTACCAAGTTTTTTTCGCCTTAATACTATTAATAATGTGAATGATCCAAGTGAAGGTCATTTACTTACAAATCATCTAAACGGTTTAAAAGAAAGTTATTTTCGTGCTCCTGACTTCGATGGAAAACTACACGCTTTTATAAGTTGCTTCACATTCAACCATGACAGTTTAAATCAGTTTAGGTTATATGGTAAAGAAGGTGATAAAGAAGCCTCTGGTGTTAGTCTTGTATTCAAGAAGGAGTTTTTTCAATCAGATAACTCTTCAGGAGGGTTATCTTTTTTATCACTTGACAACAGTTTTCAAAATTCAAATAAAGACTTTAATTCTCAAAGCATTGATGAACAGTCTAGTGTAAACCAAAGCTCTGAAGGTAAGTTGAAAGTCAATAAACAACCAGTAATGAGGTGTGTATACCTTGATCCTACTTCTAATTATATCCAGCTGGCTCAGCGTAATCGAGTAACATTTTTTCGAGAGTTCGGTAATGAGACTGTAGTAATAGAAGATATAGAAATAAGCAAAGCCGAACACGAATGGAAGAAGTATGAAGATTACATTGATGAAAAAACTAAAGATTTCAATGATGCTTTTATCATTCTAAAAAGCATTTATAAATTAATTATAAAAGAGAAGATAAGGATTAAGAAAAATAATTCTGAATTGTCAGATGATATTGAAATATTATTAGATGAAATTCTTCTACCTTTAAAATATCTAATTAAGCACTCAGCTTTTCAAGAAGAACAAGAGTGTCGAATGGTATATGTAACCTCGATTAATGCACCCGAAGTTATGATACAGTTTAAAAAACTTTTATTTGTTGAATATGAGGCAGGTATAAAGGAAAATCTTAATAAAATATATATAGCTCCTGCTGCAACTGAATACCAACTTTATTTAGCTTGGTTACTTCGTAACAGTGATACCAAAATCGAGCTTTCAAATAATCCTTATCGTCAGACTTAATAATTTCTTAAAACAGTAAAACCCACGTTATGGAAAGTTATCCGTGGGTTTTGCTATTACTGCGACTAAATTCTCTATTCTTCCGAACCACCATGCGGCTCAACTTCACTTTTCTTACCATCTGGCTGAATGACGATAGGCAGGACAAGTCCTTTGGCAAAGTCCTCCTCAAACACATAATCATAGCTGCTGGCTTTGATATCTGACGTGGTATGAATGATCAGCTCGATCTTTTCGCCATCGGTCAGCTCATGGGAAGTATAGCTATTATTGAGTTGATCCAATACTTTGGATAGTGCCTCATTACTCGCCATGCTGACGGTCAAGTTGTGCTGAGCAGTGGTATTATCGACTTTGAAGTAATCAGCGTAATCACGTACGTTTTGGCTATCGAGTGCAAACGGATAGGCATAATCAGCAAGTTCAGCAGGCATCTCATTAGTTGCTATGGCTGACCAATCGACAATACTTGGTGCTCTAGTATTTGCTGAATTAACACTGCTAGTCTCAGAGCTTTCAGGTGTCGTTGTGGTCTGCCCATTTAGTGCAGCCGTCTTGTTAGAAGTAGTATCGGTGTCCACGCCATTATCACAGCCGATTAGTGCCAACATACTCGCCGCACTTATTGTCATTATACCTATTAGGCGCTTCGCCATTGACCTGTCTCCCTTAGTATTATTTATAACTGCTATTATTCTGCCAGTTTTCTTCAGCTTTCTCTACTAAAACCTGTAATGCTAAAATTATGACGCTAAATTCATAATGTTAAACCCATAAAACTAAATTATTTGGTATAAAAAACAGGCATAAAAAAACAGCCATCGTTTGATGACTGTTTTTTATATCTATAACAACTGACTATTTATGAAGCTTAATGATGTATCTATTCATTAGAATAAGTCGTTATTTTCTCAATTAAAATGACGGTTTAGATTTGGCAATTAACTTGGTATTCTTTACCGTCTGCCCATTTCATGGCTAGGATACCTTTATCGCCTTTTATGTGCCATGCATAGACAATTTCTGGGTTAGAGTCGTTTACATAGCTTGCGGTATCGCCTTGCACGCCACCATTTAAAATGATTGGCTGTTCTGACCATTTAATTTTAGGTAGAGTGGCGTTTAACATGACTTCTTCTTTGTTGATAGACTGTTTTGCCATGATTTTAGCGTCGTCAGTACAAGTATAAGGCGCTGGTGCCATACGATCATAGGCAGCTTTAGTCACGCTTTCTGAAGGGGTACTAGTACTAGGTGCAGTAGGAGCGGTAGTAGCACAAGCGCTAAGTAGAGCAAGGGCTGGTAGGGCAGTAGCTAGTTTCATCATGGTATTCATGGTCTTCTCCAAAATATAAAAATCGTTGTGTCTTTAGTTTTAATAACGCATTAAGCGTATGGCGTTCATAGTATCGAAAAGCCAATCTGGACAATGTTAGAAATTGTTCCTTAGATGTTAGCTTCGTTGCTTAACTTACTGACTAATGTAATTGTTCAGATGAGCTAATAAAAGACCAATAAAAAGCGCACAACAGCTTAAGGGCTGATGTACGCTTTTTATCTGAGCTGATTTAACTTATTTCATTTATATTAGCTCATTTATGCTGATTTATAAGCTTACTTGGTTTTACGCGGTGGCAGTCCGGTATGCTGAGTTTGGAAATTACCTTTACTCACCCTTTTAGCGTTTTTGCCCACTGGACTTTTCGCAGCAGAAGCACCACTCTTGGTAGCGACATGGTTATTACGTTTTACAGAGTCATTACCAAGACGACTGTTCTTTTTACGCGCCGATTGATAGCTGTCCTGCGCCGCATCACGCCCTTCTAAACTGGCGTTAAATGGAGGTATTAGGCAGCCACGACCTTTGCCAATAAGATCGCCACGGCCCATACTCTTAAGCGCCTCACGTAGTAGTACCCCGTTTTTTGGGTCGTGATAGCGTAAGAATGCTTTGTGTAATTTGCGCTGCTTACCGGACTTGACGATATCCATATCACCTTCAGCACGGCTAACTTTATGCAGCGGATCTTTATGGGTGTGATACATGGTGGTGGCAGTGGCCATAGGACTGGGATAAAACGCTTGCACTTGATCTGCGCGGTAGCCATGGCTTTTGATCCAAAGCGCAAGATTCATCATGTCTTCGTCTTTGGTACCCGGATGGGCGGCGATAAAGTAAGGAATCAGGTACTGTTCTTTACCGGCTTCTTGGCTGAACTGTTCAAACATGGCTTTAAATTGATCGTAACTGCCCATGCCCGGCTTCATCATTTTCGATAGTACGCCTTCTTCTGAATGTTCAGGGGCAATTTTGAGATAGCCGCCAACATGATGGCTGACCAGCTCTTTGACATATTCAGGATCTTTAACCGCCAAATCATAACGCAGACCCGAGGCAATAAGGATTTTTTTGACGCCTTTGATATCACGTGCTTTACGATATAGTTTAGTCAAATTACTATGATCGGTAATTAAGTTCTCACAGACGTCAGGATAGACACAAGACGGTTTACGGCAATTCTTTTCAATCTTCTCATCTTTACAGCTGAGGCGGTACATATTGGCAGTGGGCCCGCCAAGGTCGGATATCACACCAGTAAAGTTGGGCGCAGTATCACGAATAGCCTCAACCTCGCGTAGAATGGATTCTTCTGAGCGGTTTTGAATAATGCGCCCTTCGTGCTCGGTAATGGAGCAAAAAGTACAGCCGCCAAAGCCGCCGCGCATGATGTTCACTGAGAATTTAATCATGTCATAAGCAGGGATGCGCGCATCGCCATAGCTCGGATGCGGTAGGCGTGCATAAGGCAAGTCAGAGACAGTATTTTATGAGAAATAGTGTTTGTAACGGCTAATTAGGTATAGTTGAACTGTTTTAGTTCAGTGTTTAACCATAATATACTTCAATGTTATGAGAGGGCCTGTCTCTTGAAGAAAGCAGCATTTAAAAACAGCATTTTCTGAAAACAACACTACCTAGGATTAGAAATGCCCAATCGAATAATAGCGTTTTTATTAATTTTGCTCATACCTCTATCAGCAAATGCTTCAGACATGATTGTATTAAATGGCTTTTTATCTATAGCTTATATGTTGTTCTTCATACCTCTAGCACTATTAATCCATTTGATAGTTACTGTCTATTTTCAAAAGAAAGGCTACTATCGCGGCAAATCTTTTACTATCAAATATCTGATAATCGCTATGTTAGTTCCTATAACGGGCATTGCTTTGCTCACCTTTGAATATTTGTCGAATATGAGTAGGGCAGGCATGCACGTTGGAACCTTTTTATCTATTCTGTTCGTACATGGGTTTCTATCTTTAATTTTTGCTATTCCTTATCTTCTTCATCTTACGGCTACCGAAAAATAGAAAAACTATTCACTTTTCAACAACTATCAATAGTTATCAATCGAGCATAATCTTCGTACCACTCTTAGTAAAGTTCATTACAAACTGACTCTTAAAATTGCGCACATTATTTTCATAAGTCAGCAAGCTGCGGGTGAACTGATGATAGTCGCTCATATTCTTAGCGTTGACCATCAACATAAAATCAAAATCGCCCGACACTTCATAGCAGCTCATCACTCGCGACTGCGCGTCCATTAAGCGCTCAAATCGATGCTGCATCGAAGTATTGGAGCGCTCCATCTCTATCATAACCACCGCTGTCAGACCGTAGCCAACCTTATCAGGATTGACGATAGCCACCTGCTTGGTAATCACGCCATTGTCTATCAGTGCTTGAATTCGGCGTTGCGCCGTGGCGATAGACACATGAACGTGTTCTGCCACTATTTTTAGTGGTAGCGTCACATCGTCTTGTAATAGATTTAAAATGGCTTTATCCGTATTGTCTAAAAGCTGACTCATAAGTGTGTGTCCTCTTAGATAAAATCTTTAATAAGGGCTGATATTCTCAATAAAAAATTGTACAGTATCGAGAGAATATAGCTTCGTTATCATAACAACTTAAAATCTAATAAAAAAAGCTATTATTGTTCTGTTTTTAGATAAATAAAATCATATGTTCGATAATACTGAGATATATTTCCACTGTATCGCTGTAAACTGAATCTTATCAGCCAATAAGCAAAAAAATAAAGCTGGTAACGGTCTCTTTCTATTTCTATCTCAATTTATGGTGCTCTGTATGTCTACGTCAATCCTATCTAATATGGTAGCGTCCACTTTGTCGCGGTGGCTATTACCTGCCGTCTGGACCACCAGTAATACGCAGCAGCGCACCTTGATGTTAGGGGTGGTGTTTGCCATAGTATCCAATGTGCTGTTTGGCGTGCTTTATGCGTACAGCAGTTTTTTGGCACCTTTATCAGGTACGCAAGTATTTATTTGGCGCATGTTGGCGATGTGGGCGGTATTGATCGGATATTTGCTTATCAGTAGTCGGCTCAATTTGCATATTGATAAGCTGCGTGCTTTGAAGTCAGTCAAACAATGGGCATGGTTGCTACTGCCAACGCCAATATTTTTAAGTCAGTTGTGGCTATTTATGTGGGCACCCGTCAATGGTCAAGGCGTACAGACGGCGATGGGATATTTCTTATTCCCCTTGATGATGGTGGTGTTCGGTTGCGTATTGTTTGGTGAAAAGCTCAGCCGCCTCCAGTGGTTGGCAGTCGCATTTGCAGCAGTCGGCGTGGGCAGTGAAATCATACGGACCCAAAGCGTGTCGTGGGCGACTTTATGGGTCTGCGGTACCTATCCAATATATTATATTGTACGCAGACTGCAAGGTATTGATGCGATTACCGGCATGTTGGTGGATTTGACTTTGTTTGCGCCCTTTGCGCTTGGCTATCTGTATCTAGTGGCACCCAGTAATTTGTCTATGGTGGCAGGTTCTGGGTTCTTTATGGTGATGCTGGCAGGTTTGGGTGTGCTGAGTGTGTTAGCAATGAAGACCAATATCGATGCCAGTCAAATGTTGCCTGTGAATGTATACGGAATGATGAGTTATTTGGAGCCGGCGTTATTGTTTATTTTAGCGGTAACCGTGCTGGGCAATCCATTTGAATCGGCGATGATATACAGCTATGGTTTGATTTGGTTAGGTATTGCCTTTTTAATTGCTCATGGTATCCGTCAGTTACGTCGTGCTCGTAGAGAGACGCGAAGGGTGTTAAATGAGCAGGTAGCTTAAATGAATAGAGAGCTTAATTTTAAAGTTATTTAAAAATTACTGAGCAAAACTAACCCTATAAAAGATCATAAAAAAACGGACGATTCAGCTATTATTTAAGCCGAATCGTCCGTTCTATCGTAAAGAAACAAGTGCGTTGTTAAACTAACACCTCTAATATAAAAGCGGCTAGTCTAAATGTTGCTTAAAACCGCGCTGTTTATCACGTTCCCAATCGCGGTCTTTTAAGGTTTTGCGTTTGTCGTGCTGTTTTTTACCTACCGCCAGCGCAATTTGGCATTTGACCATTGAGCG
This sequence comes from Psychrobacter sp. LV10R520-6, assembly GCF_900182925.1. NCBI lineage: Bacteria > Pseudomonadati > Pseudomonadota > Gammaproteobacteria > Moraxellales > Moraxellaceae > Psychrobacter > Psychrobacter sp. LV10R520-6. The sequence continues at coordinate 3,214,195 of NZ_LT900024.1, forward strand.
CTTCCAATAACAAGACAACGGTATGCAGGAATAGCCTTTTTGGTTGACTGCCCCAAATAGTTTTTCAATTTCGCGGCGATTGAGCAGCAGCTTGCGAGTCCGAATACTATCAGGGTCTACATGGGTCGAGCTTGAAAGTAGGGCTTGCACATGCGACCCAAATAAGAACGCTTCCCCATTACGGAAGGTAACGTAAGCTTCCGTAATCTTCATTTTACCGGCACGGATGGCTTTAACTTCCCAACCTTGGAGTGACAAACCTGCTTCAAACGTCTCTTCAATAAAGTACTCGTGGCGAGCCTTTTTATTGGCACAAATTTGATTGTCAGGCTTTTTTGATTTTTTTGACATGGCTTCCTCTTCTAGACATGGCGTCTTGGTCTGACCAGTTCCTCATCCTATCGTCAAACCTAACTATTTGGTTTTGACTACAAATACAGATGAGTCGAACCGCCTATTGTAGCAAAGCATCCAACGAAAATGTAAGTAGGCTGTTATGACAAATGTAGCGGCTGCGTTGTATAATGAACGAGTAACTTTGAAAATTTATGAGCGATAAAAACGAGGGTGTTTTGCTAAATTATATTAGCAATAACGGAAATTAAAAAATTAACAGCGCTGACTAGTATTTTTTATTGCCAGATAAATGGGAGATAAATGGGAGATAAGTGTTAAATTTAGGCAAAATTTGCTAGCATAGTCGGTAACATTAACGACCAAATTAGCACCGCTATGAGCCTTCCTGCGACTTCCTCAAAATTACATACTAAAATTTTATATCCGGGTACCTTTGACCCCATTACTAATGGTCATGTGGACTTAGTCACACGGGCGGTAAAACTGTTTGATGAAGTGGTTATTGCCGTTGCTTCTGGCCATCATAAAAAGCCTTTATTTAATTTTGAAGAGCGCGTAGCATTAGTCGAGACAGTATTTGCTGATTTACCGCAAGTATCCGTAATAGGCTTTGAAGGTCTATTAGTCGATTTTATGCGCGAAAAAAATGCCACCGCCGTACTGCGTGGTCTGCGAGCCATGTCAGACTTTGAATACGAGTTTCAGCTGGCCAATATGAACCGTGAGCTTGATGAAAACTTTGAAGCGGTATTTTTAACCCCTTCTCAGAATTACTCGTTTATCTCATCGACTATGATTCGCGAAATCGCTAAACTTGGTGGTGATGTCAGTAAATTCGTGCCGGATTGTGTTGCCGAAGCCTTTACGCAAAAGCTAGATGTATAGTCTATTTACCTTGAAATGACTACAGGGTGGCTGGGGAAAAATTTTGTAGCATCGAAAAGTGGCGTAGCCGCACAGCAAGCAAGAAAATTTTACCAGCCCCACGTAAATAAGACGTGTCTAATTCGGTTTTGTAGCAAATACTTAGAAGTTAAATATACAATAGCCAATTCCAACAAATAAGGAGCCGTTCATGGCGCTATTAATCACGGATGAATGCATCAACTGTGATGTGTGCGAGCCTGCTTGCCCAAATGATGCTATCTCAGAAGGCGATGATATTTATGTTATCGACCCTGACTTGTGCACCGAATGTGTCGGGCATTTTGACGAGCCACAGTGTGTAGTCATCTGTCCGGTTGACTGTATTCCTCATGACCCTAATTATGTCGAAACGAAAAGCGATTTGATGTCAAAATATAAACGTATTACTGGTAAATAAACTACTGGGCAATAAGTCACTATTAAACATGACTGTTAAAAACGACTACTCACATCTAACCACCATTTAAGAAGCATTCATTCTAATACTTTCTCTGAAAATCAAAGCCAACTAGGAAGACGAGTGCAAATGCTGTGTTCGTAGGTTGAGTGAGTCTGAGAGTATTGGCTTAGCTAAATTGTTTTTTGAAATTGGTATAAAGAGCTAATATTTTACGGACAAGACTATGACTATCAGTATGGACCAGTCTACAAGTGACTTTGACCAACAACATCTCTGGCATCCTTATGCCAGCCTGCCGCCCACTTATCCTAATATCGTTATTGACCATGCGATGGCATTTACATTGTCACCCAAGATGGCACGCGCCTTATAGATGGGATGTCTTCATGGTGGGCTAGCGTTCATGGTTATAACCACCCCACACTAAATGCCGCTATTGTTGAGCAGTTGGGTAAAATGGCGCATGTGATGTTTGGTGGCTTGACCCATCAGCCAGCGATAGATTTAGGCAAAAAATTACTAGATATTGTCCCAGCTGGATTAGATGCTATCTTTTATTCCGATAGTGGCAGTATTGCGGTGGAAGTAGCGCTTAAGATGGCGCTGCAATATCAAGTTGCCGCCAAATGCCCAAACAAGAAGCAATTTGCTTCCACCCATTCAGGATATTATGGCGATACTTGGCATGCAATGAGTGTCTGTGATCCGGTAGCGGGTATGCATAGTCTATATGGTAATCAATTGCCCATGCAGCATTTTGTACCTGCGCCGCCATTAGGCTTTGAGCGTGCGTTGATGGAAGATGAGCGCGATGAGTTAACCACTTTTTTGATAATAACAGCGACAAGTTAGCAGGCTTTATTATTGAGCCGATTATCCAAGGCGCTGGCGGTATGCGCTTCTATAGTCCTGAGTATTTGCAACTGTTACGTCAGCTGTGTGATGAGCATGATGTAGTATTAATTGCTGATGAAATTGCGACTGTTTTGGTCGTAGCGGTAAATTGTTTGCTTGCCGAGCATGCCAATATCAGTCCCGATATTATGACTGTCGGTAAAGCGTTGACTGGTGGCTATATGACCTTTGCGGCGACTTTATGTACGCGCAAAATTGCCGAGACTATTAGCCAGAGTGATTATCCAGCGCTGATGCACGGCCCTACTTTTATGGGCAATCCTCTGGCCTGTGCGGTCGCGTGTGCCTCAATTGATTGATAGTATCTTATGATATCCCTAATCGTACGCAAAGATGCAAGCCACTATGGAGCAGCAGCTTGCACTAGCCACGATGCTAGAGGGCGTTAAAGAAGTACGCTGCCTGGGCGCAGTAGCCGTTATTGAGCTATATGACGCTGTTGATATGCCTACCTTTCAATCCTTACTTATTGAAAATGGAATTTGGGTCAGGCCATTTGGTAAATTGGTCTATATCATGCCGCCTTATGTTATTACCGATTCCGAGCTTTGTGACTTTATGCCAAGCGTTGTTAAAAGTAGTCAGCACTTATTTGACTCAAATTCAAAACCAGCGATAGTAAATATTAAATGAAATAGATACGGGTCATAAAAATTGCAAGGCTGGCAAATTTTTATCGCTTGCTGTGCGGCTCCGCCACCCAGAGGCTTCAAAAAATTCACACAGCCATGCACACTGTATCCGTTTTAAGGTCGATATATCCACCCTGACGCTTAGTTGTGGTTTTTAATTTCATGATTAAGTCACTGTTGTATCGGTTAACAGTCTTCTGTTATAAGGTAGGTTATGAGCGTTCTATTTGTTTCTGGCATTGATACTGACATTGGTAAAACTTATGCCACTGGAATGATGCTAAAGCGTTGATGCAGCAGGGTATCAATGTCATGACCAAAAGCTGGTACAAACGGGTGTGGCGATTAATCCACTCAACGGCGAAATGGGTATTGCTGATGATATTGTTACTCATCGTCAATTGATGGATATCCCGCTACAGCCTTGTGATCTTGATTTTACAACCTGTCCTTATCGTTATCAGAAGCCTGCGTCACCGCATTTATCCGCTAAGCTTTCAGGACAAACTCTTGACCCTGAGTTGATTACTAGCGCCACTCAACGTTTGCAACCCGAGTATGAGGTAGTGTTATTAGAAGGAGCAGGTGGGTTACTCGTGCCGATAACTGAATCGTTATTAACCTTAGATTATATTGCTACTCAAGGCTATCCTGTCATTCTGGTCACCTCGGGGCGGCTTGGCAGTATCAATCATACTTACTCAGTTTGGAAGCCATAAAATCGCGCGGCCTACAGTCCATAGTGTTATCTATAATCATATTCATGATGCCAGTGCTAATACCGATGCTGAGATAGCTGGTAGTACCATTGATTTTTTGCGAAACTACCTTCAGCAGCATTATCCCAGTGCGCATTGGTTACAGCTGCCGCATTTAGCGATTAACACGCCAGCTAATACTAAAATGCTATCAGCAGAAGATTGTTTAACTTTGCCTAGTAACTTTGTTTGAGTCATTTATATATTAATTTACATATTTAATATTTTATTTTGAGCGGGCAAATAACTGGAAAAGACTTTCCCAAATAAGCGTAAGGTTTGTATAGCGCGCTTGGTAGACTAGGCAATCGCCGCTGCACACTGGCAACAGACATGCAGGGGAGGAAAGTCCGGGCTACATAGGGCAGCGTGCCAGCTAACGGCTGGGCAGGGTAACTTGACGACCAGTGCAGCAGAGAGTAGACCGCCTTTGATTATTTAATTGTCGCAAGACGTTGATGTCATCGGTAAGGGTGAAAGGGTGCGGTAAGAGCGCACCGCGGCTAGCAACAGTCCACGGCATGGTAAACTCCACGCGTAGCAAGACCAAATAGGCATCGATGGCGCGGCCCGCGTTCGATGCGGGTAGGTTGCTTGAGCGTATTAGCGATGATACGCCTAGAGGAATGATTGTCCACGACAGAACCCGGCTTATCGGTTTACCAAACCTTTTTTGAAGTTTAAGTTACAAGTTTTCAAATTTCAGTATTTTAAGTGTTAAAACAGCCATAAGGGCTTGCTGTTTTAACGAATGGCTTTATTTTTAAAGTAAAACTATGCTTTTGTAAAAAGTTTTGTAAAAAAATTCTA